>NZ_JBEOWS010000152.1:0-21326 GCF_040296125.1 Streptomyces sp. NPDC002265
GGGGCTTAAACAACAAGGGTGCAAAAGCCGCGGTTTACGGCAGTTGAGCCCCCCCGGGCTCCGTCGGGCGGACCTCACCTGGGAGTGCTCAGATTCCTGCGGTTTCCCGTGGCATCTCGTAGGGCTGTGCCGCGGGCGTGTCACCGTGGGCGAGCGCCTCACCTTCGACGTCGACGCGGGGGAGCATGCGATCGAGCCACCGGGGCAGCCACCAGGCTCGGTGGCCGAGGAGGGCCAGCACCGCCGGCACGAAGGCCATGCGGACCACGAAAGCGTCGAAGAGGACGGCGATGGCGAGACCGAAGCCGATCATCTTGATCATCGATTCCCCGGCGGTGATGAAGCCGGAGAACACGCTCATCATGATCAGTGCCGCTGCCACGACGACGCGTGCGCTGTGGCCGAATCCGGTGACCATGGCGCGGCCCGGGCTCTGGCCGTGGACGTACGCCTCCCGCATGCGGGACACGAGGAAGACCTGGTAGTCCATGGCCAGGCCGAAGACGATGCCGACGAGGAAGATCGGCATCATGCTCATGATCGGACCGGTCTGCTCGACGCCGAGGAGGTCTGCGGCCCAGCCCCATTGGAATACCGCGACGACCGCACCCAGAGAGGCCAGGACGGACAGGAGGAAGCCGACAGCCGCTTTGACCGGCACCAGGACGGAGCGGAAGACGATCAGCAGGAGCAGGAAGGCCAGCCCGACCACGACGGCCAGGTACGGGATCAGCGCGCTCTGCATCTTCTGCGCGACGTCGATGTTGGCTGCCGTTGTTCCGGTGACCTGGAACGTCGCGTCGGTCGCTGATTCCAGACCCGCACGCTCGCTCCGGATGGTCTGGACGAGGTTCTTGGTCTCCTCGCTGGTGGGCGAGGTGGACGGTGTGGCGGAGATGATTGCGGTGTCCCGAGCTTCGTTGAAGCGCGGCTTGGACACGGACACGACCCCGTCCGTCGAAGCGATCTTCTTTGCGACGGTGTTCACCGCTCCAGCTGTATCGGGGGCACTCCGAGCGTCGACCACGATGGTCAGCGGGCCGTTGAAGCCGGGGCCGAAGCCGTTTGCGAGGGCGTCGTAGGCACGTCGTTCGGTGGTGGAAGTGGGCTTGGCCTCGTCGCCGGACATACCCAACTGAAGGTCGGTCGCCGGCAGGGCGAGTGCTCCGAGTCCGATGACGGACAGCAGCAGGACCGGCAGCGGGCGACACAGCACGAAGCGTGCCCACCTTGATTCCCTGGTACCGGCTACCGCACTGGTGACGGTCGCAAGGTGCTTCTCGTCGGCGTTGCTCGTCTTGCGGTTCCGGCGGCGCAGGCGTCGGGGCAGGACCGCGTTCGGCCAGAACCCGAGCAGCGCGGGAACCAGTGTCAGCGCGATGATCACGGACAGCAGCACCGCTCCGGCAGCTGCGAGTCCCATCTTGGTCAGCATGGGGACGCCGACGATCGAGAGTCCTGCGAGGGCGACGACGACGGTGAGCCCGGCGAAGACGACGGCGGAACCGGCCGTACCGACGGCCCGGCCGGCCGCTTCCCGCGCCACGTGCCCCTTGCCTCGCTCTTCCCTGTACCGGGAGACGATGAACATCGCGTAGTCGATCCCGACTGCGAGGCCCAGCATGGTGGCCAGGGTTCCCGTCGAGGACGACAGGCCGAAGGCGCTGCTCAGGGCCGTGATGGCCAGCATGCTGGTGGCCACGCCGATGATGGCGGTCAGCAAGGACAGTCCTGCCGCGGCCATGGATCCGAAGGTCACCAACAGGACGAGCGCGGCCACCAGCACACCTGCGGCCTCCCCCAGACCGCCGGCCTCCGTCTGTGCGGCCACGGCGTTGCCGCCGGTCTCGACGGTGAGGCCGGCCTGCTTCGCATTGCTCAGCGCCTGCTGGAGCTCGCTCTTGCTGCCGTCGGAGATGTCCTTGGCCGTCACCTTGTAGGTGACGGTCGCGTAGGCGGTGCTGCCATCCTTGCTGACCGCGCTCGCCTGGAACGGGTTCACCGCGCTCGCGACCTGGCTGCCGGCAGCGGCGTCGGTGACCGTCTTCTCGATGGCCTTGCGGTTCTCGGCGGCCGTTACCTTCTGCCCGTCCGGTGCGACGAAGACGATGCGTGCGCTCGCCCCGTCAGCCGCGGTTCCGGGGAAACGCTGGGCGATGAGGTCGAAGGCTTTCTGGGATTCGATTCCCGGCATCGATGAAGAGTCATCGGAGCCGGCAGCGGCGGTGAGGCCCTTGAAGCCGACGACGGCCACGACGGCCACCCACAGCAACAGGACCCAGCAGCGCTTCCGGAAGGCCGTCTGGCCCAGCCGGTAGAGGAAGGACGCCATGACAGAAGATCTCCACATCTGGTCTCGGGAATCTTCCACAAGACTCCAAGACCAGCGCTGTTCCGTCGTCGTGCAGATGCTGACAATCCGATCTACTGCACTCGCACTACTCGAGGCCGCCAGATCAATACCGGAGAAGGAGCGACGACTCCGGAGACGCGGCTTTCCGCGCTCGGATCATGTTGGCTACTAGCTGTGCTCGACCGTGAACATGAACGGCGTCCAGGCCCCCTCAAGGCACCCGCCTCCTGGGATCGGGCGTGCCCGGGCCCGTACGGCGCACGCACCAGCGCTTGCTGGCTGGACCGCAGGGGGCCGCGGCCGGGCGACGGCCGACGCCCCCGTTACCGGCCTGCGCTGGCAGCGCCACCAGCCAAGGGCCTCACGCAACCACAGGGCCGGGTTGCAGCTGGGCCGCGGCTGCGGAGCTTCGGGTGCGAGGAGCTGACCAGCAGCGTATGCGTGGCCCTGCTCGGCGCGGCGGATCTTCCGTGCCGCCGCCCGGTCGGTTGCGCGCGAGTTCCAGGAATTTGGGCGGTCCTTGGCCGCGAACCTGCGTGCAGGTCGTGATTCCGCTGTCCTGTCGGAGCGGGTTGCGGATCCTACGGCTGTTCTTGGCGGCCGGCCTGGGCGCGATGCGGCTGGCGGTTGCCGCGACCAGCGGCTGGAGGGGTGCGCGGCCGTAGGCGTTCGCCCTGAGGTCCGAACATGATCAGGTACTCGACCGGTCCGCCGGGGCTGGCGTTCGCCACTCCGTGCGGGGTGCGGGTGTCGAACTCGGCGACATCCCCGGGGGTCAGGATGAGGTCTTGGTCGCCAAGGGCGAGCCACAGCCGCCCGTACAGGACGCACAGCCACTCGTGGCCGTCGTGGGAGACCTGACGGGGCCGCGCGGGCGGGTCCACGAGGGAGGCCAGGACGTGCTTGTGGGCGTGCAGGCCGCCGACGTACCGGGTCAATGGCAGCACGGCCTTGTCGTCGCCGAAGCTCAGCGGCGCCGTGGCGCGCGGCCCGGCCGCGGGGGCGGGTGCGGTGCCGGCCAGCTCGTCCAGGGAGACGTCGTACTCCTTCGACAGGTGCAGCAGCACCTCCAGGGTGGGCTTGCGCCGGCCGGTCTCGATCCGGGACAGCGTGCTGGTCGAGATGCCGGTCGCGCCGCTGACACCGGCGAGCGTCGCGCCGTGGTGCTCGCGCGCGGCCCGCAGCCGGGACCCCATCGCGGCCAGCGTGCCGTTCACGTCGTCGACTGCCACCTTCGCCGCTCCTTCCCGCCGTGCCGCTCCACCGCTCTGTCCTGCGATCTTGCCAGAACGGCAAGGCTGATCGCGTCGGGCGGGTACCGCGCCGCATGATCGATGGGTAGCCGCGTCCGCCCGCGATCCGAGGAGAAGCCCATGCCGCCCGAGCCGACCGCCGAGCTCCGCCACCGCACCGTCGAGGTCCCGGCCGGGCGCCTGCACCTGGTCGAGCAGGGCACCGGCCCGCTGGTCCTGCTCGTGCACGGCTTCCCCGAGTCCTGGTACTCCTGGCGCCGCCAGCTCCCGGCCCTCGCCGCAGCCGGCCACCGGGCAGTGGCGATCGACGTGCGCGGCTACGGCCGCTCCTCCAAGCCGGAGGCGACCGACGCCTACCGGATGCTGGACCTGGTGGAGGACAACGTCGCCGTCGTGCGCGCCCTCGGCGAGGCGAACGCCGTGGTCGTCGGCCACGACTGGGGCTCCAGCATTGCCGCCGCCTCCGCCCTGCTCCACCCCGAGGTCTTCCGCGCCGTCGGCCTGCTGAGCGTCCCCTACGCGCCGCCCGGCGGCCCCCGCCCCACCGACATCTTCGGCCGGATCGGCGGCCCTGAGCAGGAGTTCTACGTCTCCTACTTCCAGGAGCCCGGCCGCGCCGAGGCAGAGATCGAGCCCGACGTCCGGGGCTGGCTCGCGGGCTTCTACGCGGCCCTGTCCGCCGACACCATGCCCGCCCAGGGCGAGCCCGACCCGCACTTCGTCGCCCGCGACGGCGGCCGGCTGCGCGACCGCTTCCCCACGGGGGTTCTCCCGGCCTGGCTGAGCGAGGACGAGTTCGACGTCTACGCCGGGGAGTTCGAGCGCACAGGAATCACCGGCGCACTCAACCGCTACCGCAACATGGACCGGGACTGGGAAGACCTCGCCCCGTACCGCGGAGCCCCGATCAAGCAGCCGTCCCTGTTCATCGGCGGCGCCCTGGACGCCTCCACCACCTGGATGTCCGACGCCATCGACGCCTACCCCACCACCCTTCCCGGCCTGTCGGCCTCCCGCCTCTTGGACGGCTGCGGCCACTGGATCCAGCAGGAGCGCCCCGACGAGGTCAACCGCCTGCTGACCGACTGGCTCGCCACCCTCTGGAGCCAGGGCTGAACCAGGTCGACGTGTAAGCGTTCTTGCGTGAGTCCTTCGCTTTCACTGGATGCTGATCCGGTCTTCGAAGAAACGGCGCGAGCGCGTTGAGGGTGCTCTTCCGGTGTGCACAGTCAGCCGCGCGCCATGCGGTCGGCTTCCAGGACCGCCTGGGCGAATGCCGCGGGCGCCTCCTGCGGGACGTTGTGACCGATGCCCTTGAGCGTGCGGTGGACGTACGGGCCGGTGTACTTGTCGCGGTAGGAGGAGTCGCCGCCGGACGGGGTGAAGGGGTCCAGCTCGCCGTCGAGCCCGACGGTGGGCACACGGATGGCCGGTCCCTCGGCCAGTCGTGCCTCCAGGTCGGCGTACCGCGGGTCGGTGGGGGCCAGTTCGAGCCGCCAGCGGTAGTTGCTGATCACGACGGGCACGTAGTCGGGGTTGTCGAACGCCTTGGCGGTCCGGTCGAAGGTGGCGTCGCTGAAGCGCCAGGTCGGCGAGGCGGTGTGCCAGACGAGCTTGGCGAGGTCGTGCCGGTACTCCTTGAGGCCCAGCTCGCCCCGGTCGGTGCAGAAGTAGTACGCGTACCAGAACGGGTACTCCTTGGCCGGCGGCGCCGGCTGGCGCAGCGCCTTCTGGTTGAGGATGAGGTATCCGCCCATGGAGACGAGGGCCTTGCAGCGTTCCGGCCACTGCGCGGCGATGATGTCGGCGGTGCGTCCGCCCCAGTCGAAGCCGCCGATGACCGCCCGGTCGATGTGCAGCGCGTCCATCAGCGCGATGATGTCCATCGCGACGGCCGCCTGCTCGCCGTTGCGGGGCGTCTTCGGGGACAGGAAGGTGGTCGTCCCGTAGCCGCGCAGGTAGGGGACGATGACGCGGTAGCCGTGCGCGGTGAGCAGCGGCGTCGCCGCCTCGTAGCTGTGGATGTCGTACGGCCAGCCGTGCAGCAGAAGCGCCACCGGACCGTGGGCGGGGCCTGCCTCGGCATAGCCGACGTTCAGCTCGCCGGCACGGATCTGCTTCAGCGGGCCGAAGGAGGACCCGGCACCTGCCTCCGTCTCCTCCGCGGACACATCCCCGCCGGCAGGCGCGCCCCTACCGGCGGTCGCCCAGGCCTCGGAAACACTGTGTACTCCCGCTGTCGAAGCCGCCGCCGCGCCGGTCACGCCCACGCCCACGCCGAAGAGCTTGCCGAAAGATCGTCTGTCCATCGTCCGGGAACCTCCTGTCACGTCCGAGCAAAGCTGAAGGAAATCGTAGGTACGAGTCAGCAAACCCGCCCGTTCGGCCAGCACGCCGCCGACGCGCGCCCGACCCGGCGGGCCTGCCCGGGACGGCCAGGACGTGGGTGTCGCCGTGGTCGGCGGCCCGCCGACAGAGGCTTTCCGCGCCGTACTGGGCAGTCACATCGGGGCTTCGGTTCGGTCGGGTCCCCGCTTTGGCCGCGCGGACGCTGACCGAGTCGATCGCGCACCGCGACCGGTCCAGGTCGCCGTTGGTCGAGCACCATGGCCCGGCACACCGCCTGAACAGGGAAGGTTCCAGGATCGGGCGAGGTCCGCTGTGAGCTGCGTCTCCCCGCACTCGCGCCCGATTCGGCGCGGCCGTGTGCCCGGAAGCCGCGGCCGTTCGACACCTTCGCGCCTCAGCCCTCTGCGGGCTCAGGCGGCATCGGCTGCGTTGTAGCTGCGCAGGTAGGCGGCCAACTGTGACAGGTCGGCGTCGTCCCAGTCGGTGAAGCGGGACTCGAAGGACGCGCGACGCCGCCGGTTGGCGCCTTGGAGCAGTTCGAGCCCTTTCCCGGACGCCTTCAGGGTCTGTTTCCTGTTGTCCTTCGGGTCGGGCTCACGCACGATCAGGCCCTCCGCCTCCAGCATGGCGATCTGGCGGCTGACCGTCGACTTGTCCAGCAGGAAGTGTCCGGCGAGGTCGGAGGCGTGGCAGCTGCCGTGCTTGTCGATGTGGTCGAGCATGCTGTGCGCGACCAGCGAGAGCTCCGGGTGGAGCTGGGCCGCCTTCTGCCGGGCGCGACGGGCGAACGAGACGAGTTCGCGCTGGATGACGTCGATCGACGCTTCGCGGTCGGACATGGCGGACACCCTTTCGCAGACTGTTGTAGCATACAACCATATTTCTGTGTACTTTACAACCATCCATGCGAAGGAGAGCCCGTTCATGAGTACCCACCGTCTGGCCGAAGAGCGACCGACAGCGAGCGTCACCGGCCACACCGTCCGCCACGTGGTGATCCTCCTGATCACCCCGCTGCTCATGTGCCTCGGCATGGGCATGGCCTACCTCGGCGCGTTCCACGCACCGCACGCGCACGGACTGAAGGTCGCCGTCGTCGGCTCCGCACCGCGCTACCAGGTGCTGGCCCAGACGATCAAGGACAAGGCCGGTGACGCCCTGGACGTGACCACCATGCCCGACCGGGCCACCGCGCAGCGCCAGATCATGGACCGGAACCTTGTCGGCGCCTACGTGCCGAGCGCCAAGCACCCCGAACTGCTGGTCGCCAAGGCCAACTCCGACACCTCCGCGACCGCCGCGGAGCTGGTGTTCAAGAACGTGGCCGCCAAGCAAGGCGCGCCACTGACCGTCACCGACCTGTCCGAGCTATCCAGTGGCGACCCTACCGGCCAGGGCCTGTTCTTCCTGCTGGTGGCGCTGAGCATCGGCTCCTACGCCAGCGTCGCCGCCATCGGCGCCGGCGGCGCGACGCTCGGCATCGGCATCCGCTCCGCCCTCGGTCTCGGCACCGCGGTGGTCGTCAGCGTCATCGGAGCGGTGCTGGCCGGACCGGCTTTCCACCTCGCCGACCACCACCTGCTCGGACTCTGGGGCATGTCCGTGCTCTACGCGGCGGGAATCCTCACCATCGGCATCGGCCTGCACACCTTCCTCAAGCGCTGGACGACCCTGGCCATGATGGTGCTGTTCGTGATGCTCAACTTCACCACCTCCGGCGGCATCTTCGAACCCGCCCTGCAGAACAGCTTCTTCGGCTCGCTGCACGGCTTCTGGAACGGCGCCGGCTTCATCGAAGGCGCACGCAGCCTGCTCTACTTCGACTCGACGGGCTTCGGCGGCCATATCCTCGCCCTGGTTCTCTGGCTGGTCGCCGGCCTGCTGCTGCTCGGCGCGGCCGCGGTCACCGAACGCCGCAACGCCCCCGCCCCCTCCGCGGCCGCGACCGTGATCCCGCCGGCGGTGCACGAGCAGCACGCCGACGAGGACGAGGCGGCCGAGGAGGAGATGGGCGAAGCCGTCGCGGTCTGAACCCCCCTGTCGCAGCGATCAACGCCTACGAAAATCTTGGACGAGCCATCCTTCGGACACACTCTCGCTGCCGGGACTGGAGACGGGTGAGGTGACCTGCGCGGTGGAGGCTCTTGAGCGCTCCCACATGAGGTCGAGGAGTTCGGCTATGCCGCTGGCGGTCTGCGTGGCTTCGGAGCAGATCCCGTTGTCGGCGGCCTCGGGTGCGGGAATGACGCCCCATGGGTGCGCGCTCTGCCGGTGATCGGGCGGCAGTGGCTCAGATGGTGCTGTCCGGTCCGGTGGGGCGCTCCGCTTGTGCTGTCCCCTTGGTCATGGGGGGTTCTGTCCCGTGCCGGTGCGAGGTCGCGGCGGCGGGAGGGTGCGTCGCTGTCAGGTATTCGAGCGTACCGGTGATGTCGAGGAGCCGGTCGAGCATCGCGGTCCGGTCGTCGAGGTGCAGGCGCGCCCCGACCGCTGCTGTGCGGCGGCGGATCATCAGCAGGACGGACAGCCCTGTGGAGTCGACGGTTCCCACGCCCGCGCAGTGCAGGTGCAGGTCTGTGAGATGCGGCCGCGAACCGAGTTGGGCGGTGACCTCGTCCAGGAGGTGGCCGGCGTGGTCGTAATCGAGATCTCCGGTGATCTCTATGCGGACGGTGTCCTCGCTGTCGACTGTGGTCAGGCGGAGTGCGGGGGGAAGCGTGGTCATGCTGGTGTTCCTGCGGTGGTGGAGTGATCGGTGGTAAGGGCTTCGATTCCGCGCTGGAGAGTGCGGGTGGCCCGGGGGAAGTCCTTGAGTTCACGGGTGAAGAGATCCAAGGCCGGCGGCAGGGACTGCGTGGGCACTCCGCGCGCGACAAGGATCTGTGCGGTCCAGGTGATGAACCAGGTGAAGAGGTTTTCGTCGCCGAGGTAGAGGGCGGTGGCGAGGAACTCCACGATGTGTGCGAGGTCTTCCGCCGTGCGCTCGCGCTGCACGTTGTTGTAGGTGCGCATGGCCGGAAAGGCGTCTTCCAGGGCGAGGAGGACGGTCCGCACCAGGGAGGCGCTGGCGCGTGCGACCAACGTGTATTCCTGGTCGGCCAGGTGCGGCAGGTCGTCCGTCTGCTGGTGGTCGACCTGCGGGCGCGGCACCGGCCCCTCGGCGAGCTTGTCGGCAGCGGCGCGGGCGTCCGGGGCCCACGCGTCGGCGCCCAGCAACTGCGCGTACCGGCCGTCGGGTCCGAACGCGGCGCCGCCGACCAGGACCGGAACTCCCACAGCCTGGCACGCGGTGATCGCCGCATGCGCGGTGGGGAGCCGCGTGGCGATCGAGCTGGACAGCGCGACTGCGTCGGCCTTCGTGACGTGCAGATGCGAGATGAGATGCGGTACAGGGACCTGCGCTCCGAGGTAGTCGACCTGCCATCCGCGCAGCTTCAGCACCTCGGCCACCAGCCGGGCGGGCAGCGCGTGCCATTCACCGTCCACGCAGGCCACCGTGATCCGGCCCCGGCAGGGCGTCCGGCGGGCGGTGGGGTGCAGGGCGAGTGCGGCAACGGCACGTTCGTTGATCGCTGTGGCGGCGTGCTCCCGCGCGACGCTGATGCGGTTCGCAGCCCATTCCTCACCGACCTTGCCCTGTACCGCCGCGATCACGTCCAGGAGGACGGACTCGGGGTCGACGCCGTCGTCGAGGGCCCGCAGGACGACCTCGGTGGCCGAGTACTCGTCTCCGGCCACCACGGAGGTCCACAACTGGTCGCACAGCTCCAGCAGGCGGGCGTTGTCCGGGAGGCGAGGCGGGGTGCTTGTGCTCATGCGGTGTATCTGCCCCGGGTGTGGCCGTTCACCGCGCTCAAGTGGCGGGTGCGGGGTGCGGAGATGGCGACGAGGGCCATGTCGTCGTGAGCGCGGTTGCCGATCCACTGTGAGGCGAGCATCTGGAGGTGTTCCACGATGGCCTCGGAAGGCATGCCGGCACATCCGGCGAGGGCGCGCTTGAGGCGTTCTTCACCGAACTGGGTGTCGCCCAGTGGGCCGCCCTTCGCTTCGGTGATTCCGTCGGTGTACAGAACACAGGAGTCCCCGGGGGCGAGCGTGACGGTCGCGGTGCGGGCAGGAACGTTCGGCAAAGCCCCCACCAGGGTGCCGCCGGTGTCGGCATCCTCGACGGTGCCGTTCGCACGGACGATCAGCGGGTTCGGATGGCCGGCGCTGGTCAGCCGCACGTGCACCTCGTTGCCCTTGCGGGCGGCGGAGGCCAGCACCAGAGTCACGAACCGGGTGTGGTGCGAGTTCAGCAGTGCCGTGTTGAGCAGGGTGAGCATCCGCTGGTGGTCGTCCGCCATGGGCAACAGCGCATGCAGCGTATTGCGGATCTTCCCTGTGAGGACGGCCGCTTCCAGGCCCTTCCCGCACACGTCGCCCAGCGACACGAGCGAGGGCTCACCTTCCGCGGTAGCGGGATGCACGTCGTAGAAATCGCCGCCGATCCGCTCGTGGTCCGCCGAGGGGCGGTAACCGCCGGCGAAATCCACTCCGGAGATCCGGTGCAGCGTCGGGGGCAGCAGCTCCCGCATCAGCACCTCGGTGATGGCCGTCTGCTCCGCATACAGGCGCGCGGCCGACATCGCCGCCCCGGAACGTGTGGCGAAGAGACGGGCGAAGACCTCTTCCTCATCGGTGAAAGCGGCGCTGTCCACCTTGCGCAACAGGACCAACGCACCGGCCGGGACGCCGTGCCCGGGGAGCGGCGTGACCACGATCGCCCCGATGGGACCGAAGCCCTCGGGGATCATCCACTGCGGCGCAGTCGACGGATCGAGCCACCGGGAGGGCACCGGCGGAAATCCGCGCAGGGCTTCGCCGAGACCCGGGACATCATCGGGGTCGAACGCTTCCAGCGATGTCGTAGGGGTGCCGCCACGCAGGCAGGTCACCACAGGCAGCCGGTGACCGCGGGCCGGCGCAATGACCAGGGCCGCGTCGGCGAGATTCTCGGCAGCCAGCTGCGCGGTCACGTCCATGCAGCGCCCCAGATTGAGGGAAGAGAGCAGAGCGCTGGACGCCTTCGCAAGAAACGCAGTCCGCTCCCGTTCCAGGTGCAGTGCGTCACGGGCGAGCTGGTGGTCGGTGTCGTCCACCAGCCACCAGGCGACTGCGCCATCGTCCCGGACGCTGGGGTGCGCCTCGAAACGGCGTGCTGCGATCACACCGGTCAGCGGCACGTCCGACTCATGACCGGCCAGACACACAGCCTGATGGGCCGCGAACAGCCAGGACGGAACGATGTCGGCCAGACATGTCCCGAGCCGGGCTGCGGGCAGAAGCGCCTGCGCGGCATCGTTGCGCTGCATGAGAGTACCTGCGGCATCAGCGACCAGGACCGGGTACGGGGCACCGCCCCACGGGAAGTCCGGCTCCGCGCCTGAGACCGTCTGCTCCGCTCGGGTTGCGACCAAATATCGAGGACCCGCGGAGCGAATCCCTCACCTCTCCCACTCGAAAAGAATCATTTCCTCCAGGCCACAATCCCTCACAGGGTTTCCCCCTGGCAACCTGCCCCTGCCCCCGCCCAATCATCTGCACAATTGTGCAGATGGCGTGCGCGCGACCGGCCCGCTCGGGAGTCCCCGGCGCGGGCCGGGCCTGCAGGAACCCTCGTAAGAGGGGGGCGCTCGCTCAACGCAAGTTGCTGAGCGAGTCGGGACTGTCACACGAGTGGCTCTTCCGAGATTGACCGTCATCAGCGCCTCCACCAGGTCCTCTTCCGCACCGTCCTCGGCGGGCAGGGTCGGGAAGCGCGTGTCCCTGGGGACCAGGCGGGCAGGCCGAACTCTTGGAGGCGTTCGGCAAGCACCTCACCATCCTCGGCGAGGGCTGGATCGTCATCCGCCCCAGCGGCGACGTCCGCATCCCGGAACTCCCCGAAGAGGGCCACGAGTGGTGCAACTGCCTGGTGAGGGCGGGCTGTTGCAGCACGTGGTCAAGCGACTGCTGGAGTCCGTCCTTGAAGGCGAGATCACGGACCATCTCGGCTATGACCAGCACGACCCGGTCGGCAAGTACGGCGGCAACTCCCGCACTGGCAAACGCTCCAAGACCTCGCCCCGTGAGCGGGAGGTGGTGCAACTGGTGCTCCGGGGACTGACGAACCGGCAGATCGTCGCTGAGCTGCTGAGGTGCATCGGCCGTCGCGGCGGGCCGGTGCTCCGCGGCCGGAGCTGCTACGAAGTGGCGGCGGACGCCGTGAGCGGCGCGACGTCGAGCAGGGCGGCCGCCGCGGTGCGGGCGGTCGTGGCGGCGGAGGGGTCACGGTCCATCCGCGCGGACTGGCTCGCGCCGTCGTACAGCAGGTGGAGCTGTCGGGCCAGCACCTCGGGGGCGGCGTATCCGGACGCGGCGGCCAGTTCGGTGAACAGGGCCCGCACCCAGGCGCGGTAATTGTCGGCGACCTGCCGGATCGCGCTGTCCTCGGCCGTCTCGGCGGTGGCCCGCACGAACGCACAGCCGTTGTACCCGGGATCGGTGAACGCCTCACCCAGCGCGTCGAAGACGCCGAGCAGTTGCTCGCGCGGGGTACGGAAGCGGGTCAGTGTCCGGGTGATCCGGTCCCGCATCCGTACGTAGCGGAGTTCTAGATAGGCGCAGACCAGACCTTCCTTGCTGCCGAAGGTGTTGTACAGGGACGCCTTGGCCACCCCGGCGTGTTCGATGACGCGGTCGATGCCGACGGTCTGTACGCCTTCGCCGTAGAAGAGCTCGTTGGCAGCTTCGAGCAGCCGCTCGCGTGCGGACATCTTGGCCGCAGTCTTGGTCGCCATGGCCATCACCTCTTCAGACAGACCTGTTCATTCTACGCCGGGGAACTGCGTCATACCTCTGAGACCTGCGCCACGGGCGCTGTCTCGCGCAGAGCGTGCCCCGACCGGATCACGGACACCCGTTCCGCGCGGCGGCCGCTGCGCAGGAGTGCGGTCATGGCCGCGAGGGCCAGCACGATGACGGCGATGCCGTACTCCCTGGACGTCTGGATCAGGCCGCCACCATGCACCACCAGGACACCGGCGATCACGGCAGGCACACCCAGCCCCACGTAGCACACGACGTACAGAAGGGACAGGATCCCGGCTCGCTCGTGCGGCTTCACCTGCGGTACGACCAGCCTGATGCCGCCCTGGAACCCGCTGCCGAAGCCGAAGCCGGATATCGCGCCTCCCACGAAGAATCCGATCGCGGACGGTGTGCCGCCGGTGCCCGAGCCGATGGACACCAAGGTGATCACCACGCCGACGACCAGTGTGCCGACGCTGGTCAGCATCATGGCCCGCGTGCCGGCGCTGCGCAGCGTTACGACGGCCAGGCCCGCGGAGCCGGCGAGGACGAACAGCGGCAGGCCTCCCCACACCACGGAGGTGGAGTGCACCAAGCCCCGGGCGATGGCCGGGCCCAGCGCCCCGTACAGACCGGTCAGCGCCCAGACCGCGAACATCACGGGGGCGGCGATTGCCACCGACGCGCGGGCCGACCTGGGCAGCTTGAACTCGGGGATCATGCTGGCCAGCGCACCGGGCTTGCGGCTCACCGTCTCGTTGAGGGCGAGCACGGCCAGCGCCTGAACGGCGAAGACACCGAGCAGTACGACGTAGACGAGGTGGGTGGGGGCCGGCAGGTACTGCACGATCAGTCCGGAGGCCAAGGCGCCGCTGGCGGTGCCCAGCGTGGGCGCGAAGGAGTTCAGGAAGCCGCCCTTGCGGGCGTCGATGTCGAGCATTCCGGCGCCGAGGGCACCGACCGCCGCGCCGGTGCTCAGCCCCTGCAGGACGCGACCGGTGAGCAGCGCGCCCACATCATCGGCGGTGATGAAGACGGCCATCGCGGCGGCCTGTGCGATGAGTGCGGTCAGAAGCACCGGCCGTCGGCCCACCTGGTCGGAGATCCTCCCGAAGACCAGCAGCGCGACCAGCACGGCCACCGCGTACACGCCGAAGACGACGGTGACGGTGATGGGGGAGAAGCCCCAGTGCTGCTGGTAGATCGCGTAGAGGGGGGTCGGTGCGCTGGAGGACGCCAGCAGCGATATGAGGATCGAGGCCAACAGTCCGATGGAGGTGGTGGGCCCCAGCCTGAGGGCTTGTCGACGCGGAGCTGCGTGCGCGGGGGACCGCTTGATCGGGACGACCGGAGAGAGGGGCGTGCTGGATGCGCGACTCATGGATCACTTTCCGAATAGGGCGAAGCGGGCATCCTCATATTAGACAGATCTGTCTAATGGATGCTGAGTCGGAGAGGGTGAGCTGGGTCGCATCGGCTCTGTGTGCGCGAACGGTCACGAGGCGGACACGCCGGAGCCGGCGCACCAGGGCATTCATGGTGCGCCGGCTCGGTCAGGACGGCGTCCGTGCGTGCTGAGCGGTTCTCCGCGTCTGCGCGACCTTGCGGCGGCCGGGCCGGACCGGGCCACTGCCGCGGCGCTCGGCACCGCGTCGGCCCCAGGCTGTCCGCCTCGGGCGCAGGCCCGGGTCACAACAACGCGCTGCGCAAGCTGCGTACCGCGGCCGGTGTGAGCGGGAGACGTGCTGCGCCCGCCGCGGGGCGGGTGTCGGGCGAGGTCTTCACGCCCGGCACCGCCGATGGCTCAGGCCGCCGTGTCGAGCACGACCCGGAAGCGGGCGCCGCCCGACAGCATGCGCTCATAAGCCTCCGGGGCCCGGGTGAAGGGCATGACCTCGACGCTGGGGCGAATTCCGTGGGCGAGGCTGAACGCGAGGTTGTCCTCGTTCTCGATGGATGAGCCGGTCAGGCTGCCGACGAGGGAACGCGTGCCGAAGATCAGGTCGGGAGTGGCGATGCTCAGCGGGTCGGGCGCTGCACCCACCACGACGAGCCTGCCGTTCGGGGCGAGGCCGCGGATCAGCGGATTCATCGAGGCGCCGCTGGAGGCCGTGGCGACGATGACGGAGGCGCCGCCCAGAGCGGTGAGCGCGGCTCCCGGATCGGTGCTGCTGCTGTCGATGTACTCGTGGGCGCCCAGGTCTCGCGCGTACGCCTCCTTCTCCTTGCCCCGCGCGACGGCGGCGACCCTGTAGCCGAGGCTGCGCGCATACTGCAGGGCGAGATGCCCGAGGCCGCCGATGCCCTGCACGGCGACGAGGGCGCCGGCCCTGGTCGACCCCTGCTGGAGGGCGATGAAGCTGGTGAGACCGGCGCAGAGCAGCGGAGCGGCGTCGATCGCCGAGATGCCCTCGGGAACCCGCACCAGGCCGCTCGCCCGGGCGTAGACGACCTCCGCATATCCGCCGTCGATCGTGGTTCCCGTCTGTTCCTGGTTGCGGCAGTTCACGAAGTCACCGCGTCGGCACGGCTCGCACTCCCCGCACTGGCCGTTCAGGAAGCCGACGCCGACACGGTCACCGGGCTGCCAGGCGGTGACGCCCGCCCCGACGGCGTCGACGACGCCGACGACCTCATGGCCCGGAACGACGGGGCGCGAGGGGTCGCTGCGCAGCCCCTCCACGGCCAGGACATCGGTGTGGCAGACACCGCAGGCCTCCACGCGCAGGCGCACCTGGCCCGGTGCGGGCTCGGTCAGCTCGCGCTCGACCAGCTGCAGGTTGTGGACGCCGGTGGCCTCGAAGGCTCGGTAGGTGGACATCACTGCTCCTGAGTGTGCTGCTGCCCAGGGCGGGCAGGGGGCTTGGTGCCGAAGGCGATGGCTCCGGCGCGGCCGGACGTGTCGCAGATTTCAAAATGACCGGTCGTCTTAAAAGACTAACCCATGCCCCGATGGAGCCCCGGTCCAGGTCGGATGCTCGGCTGGGGCTGCGACGGGCTCGGCGGTCAGCCTGCAAGGGGGAGGCGAGCTTCGCAGGGGCCGACGCCCAAGCGCAGGAGGGAGCCGGTGTGCCTCGAGCTGCCGCGGGGACGGCGGCGACGGTGTTGTGCAGCTCCAGCCGGCGGGCGAAGTGGTGCGGCCGGGCGACCGGCATGCGCTGGACCGTGGGCGGGAACGCCGAGGTGAATGCGCCGGTATGGCGGTTGATGAGGACGCGGGGTGCGGCCCGCGACCCGCTGGCTCGCGGTCGGCGGCTCCGGATCGGTCACGTTCAGGGCCGTGCTCGGACGGCCTCCGACGACTGCTGTCAGCAGTGTCGGATGCGCCCCGACTATAATATGGTCGGTCGTCTTGCCTCCGAGCGACCTGGGCTTCCTCGGCCCGTACGTGACGACGTCGTACGGCCTTCAGAGCCGCGCGGGCGTGATGGGCGCATCGTGAGGGGCCGGGACATGTTCGACAGAAGGTAGGAGTGATGGGACGGGCGTCCAAGCGGGAGGAGATCGCGCAGGCGGCCTTCGAGCAGTTCCACGCGCAAGGCTTCAACGCGACGGGCATCAGCGACATCGTGAAAGCCGCGGGGGTCCCCAAGGGCTCGTTCTACAACCACTTCTCCAGCAAGGAGGAGAGCGCCCTGGACGCGCTGAGCCGGTACGCGGCCTCCTTGCGCTTCGAGATGCTCACGACTGCAGGCCGTCCGCCGCTGGAAAGGCTTCGGGCGCACTTCGAGTTCCTCAGCAGGGACACGGTGGAGAACGGGTTCGTCCGCGGATGCCTGGCGGGCAACTTCGGCGCCGAGGTCGCCGACCACAACGAGCAGATCCGGGCCGCAGTCAGCCAGGGGTTCGACCAGTGGGGGGCACGGATCCGGCAGGTGCTCGACGAGGCCAAGGAAGCGGGTGACCTGAGCGGCGATCTCGACACGGAGGCCACCGCGCTGTTCATCCTCAGTGCTTGGGAGGGGACGTTGATCGCGGCACGGGCCGACAAGTCGGCGGCGGCCGTGGACGCGTTCTTCCGTACCGTCTTCGACGTGGTCCTGCGTCGGGGCTGACGGTTCAGCCCGGCGGCCGCCCGGCCCGGCTCCGGCCCCCGGCCGTGACAGCGTCGTGCCGTGTCGGTGTCACGGTTCGAGGAGTGAACGGTCGGTCGACGGAACAACCGTCGAACTCCCTCTGCCTGCGCACGTCGCCCAGCACGACCGTGCCGCTCCGCGAGGACCAGGCGATCCACAGCGGTGCGGCGAGCACAGGGCGCATCTCCGACCGGGGGAGCACGGCGCAGACCGGACGGCAGTTCGTGGTCGCCGACCGGCAGGGTGCCTGGACGGCGATCTGGTTCAGTGGTTCGAAGGTGTGGTTCCTGCGACCCGCACGGCGCCGACGCCACGCGCACCCACGGCGCGACCGTCGTTCGCCGGGCGCGACGTCCGGCAGCGAGCCGGTTGCCGTGCACGGCGCAGCTACCCCGACGCTGCCGCGTACGCGGCGCCAGGGCTGTCGCCCTCCACTCCATCACTTTCGCGGCCGCGGTGATGTCGCAGCCCTCCAGATGCGAGGAGACGTGCCCTCGCACACTTGCGAGGTTGGTGGGACAAGCCCTGTTCCAACTGGGTGTTCTGGCCTGGTGGCGCGATGGTCACGCGGGTGACCAGAGCCGAACCGGTCCTTGGACGCCGCCGTCACGGCGTGGTGCGCACTGGGTGTCGGGAGTCGTGTGAGGATCGCCCGCCGGGGGGCCGGTATGTCGAGGAAGAGGATGGGCCCCTGATGCGCACCCTGCATCTGCTGCGCCGCGTTTGCGCGCGGGGCGTTCCGGCTGTGGTGGCCGCGGCCGCCGTGCTGCCGGCCCCGGCCGCGTTCGCGGGCGACGCACACACCGACGGTTCACTCGATGCGAGGTTCGGGCGGGGCGGGATCGTCAGGACTGCGGTCGCGCCCGACGGCAACACGGACTACCAGAACGGGCTGGCGATCGACGGTCGGCGGCGCATCCTGGTGTCCGGCTCGTCCGACCTGGGCGAAGCGGCCGGCGGCTTCCAGTGGCGGATTGCACGCTACACCCCGGAGGGGCGGCTGGACCCATCCTTCGGTTCCGGCGGCATTGTCCTGACCCCGATGTCCGGCGTGGGAGGGGATGACGAGCACATCTGGCGGCTGGCCGTGCAGGAGGACGGGAAGATCGTCGCGGCCGGGCACGT
Organism: Streptomyces sp. NPDC002265; assembly: GCF_040296125.1. Taxonomy (NCBI): domain Bacteria; kingdom Bacillati; phylum Actinomycetota; class Actinomycetes; order Kitasatosporales; family Streptomycetaceae; genus Streptomyces; species Streptomyces sp. NPDC002265. The sequence continues at coordinate 17,985 of NZ_JBEOWS010000152.1, forward strand.
CGCCACAGCCGATGGCGGGGAGGACTTCGCCGTGGCCCGCTACCTGGCTGACGGCCGTCTCGACCGGACCTTCGGCACTCGAGGGCGGGTCGTGACGGCGGTCACCCCGCACGACGACGAGGCCCAGGCTTTGCGCGTCCAGCACGACGGACGCATCGTGGCGGCCGGCTACGCCGGTACGGGCGAGGACACCGGCGGCCGCGACTTCGCCCTCGTACGCTACCTGCCTGACGGACGCCTGGACCGCTCGTTCAACCGTTTCGGGCCCCGTCCCGGCACCGTGGTGACCGATATCGAGGGCGGACGCGACCAGCTGCGGGACATCACCCTCGACGCCCGTGGTCGCATCGTCGCAGCCGGTTCAGCCACCCTTTCCGCCGCCCAGGGAGGCACCAGCTTCGCCGTCGCCCGCTACCTCCGCGACGGCCGTCTGGATTCCTCCTTCGGCTCCGGCACCCCCCGGCCGGGTGTGGTCGTCACGTCCATGGCGGCGAACGACGGCCTGGACCTGGCGGAGAGTGTCGTCATCGACCGGCGCGGGCGGATCCTCGCGGGCGGTTCGGCGGACACCGGCGGCCGCTTCGATCTGGCACTGGCCCGCTACCGCCCGGACGGATCGCTCGACCGCCACTTCGGCGACGGGGGGAAGGTGCTCGCCAACGTGGGCCCCGGCAGTACCGACGAGGACCTGGCCGGGCTCGTGCTCCAGGCGGACGGCCGTATCCTCGCCGGCGGCAGCACTGCTGCCACCGAGTTCGCCGTGGACAGCGACTTCCTCCTCGCCCGCTTCCGCGACGACGGCACCCTGGACCGCGGGTTCGGCCGCGACGGCTTCGTCATCACCAGGACCGCGCCGGGCGAGGCGGACGACGAGATCTTCGACATCGCACTGCAGACGCCGAACCGGCTGGTGGCAGCGGGCGAGTGCGACCAGCCGTCCACCGGCCGGGACATCTGCCTCGCCCGCTACCTCGTCAGCCCGTAGCCAGGCCAAAGTGGCGTCGAGGGCGTGTTGATCTTTTTCACGGGTGATGTCCTGTGCGGTCAGATGACTGATAAGTGATCGGTCCGCGCTGGTCGGGGCGTCGGGGTGGAGCCAGTTGCGATGTCGACGGCGAGGACCAGGCGGCCGTCGGCGGCCTGCGGTAGGGGCAGGCCCGCCAGCACCTGCCGCAGCTGTGGAATGGCCACGTTTCCGCTGCTCAGCGCGTCGTACATGCCGCGTGCCCGCGCCAGTGCTCGGCCACGAGCGTCAGGTCCAGCGGCGCCTCCACCGGCCCGTCCGCGCACAGCGACGGGGCGGTGAGCGCGAAGAGTTCGTCCCTCGCGCTGTGGCGTTGTACGACCGCAGCCCTGTACGGCCGTCGCCCGCACGAACGATCATCCCTCGGGCCGGGCCGGGCCGGGCCGGGCCGGGCCGGGCGGTGGCCGGTTCAGCTTCGGCTGCGGCGCCGCTCGGCGGAGGACGGCGCCAGCGTCCGGAGCCGGTCGCGGACCGCCCCGAGCGCGTCGGCCAGCGCGTCTGCCTGCCGGTCGTCCAAGGCCTCGAACATGCCCTGCTCGACGACCGCCACGTGGCCGGGCAGGACCTTCTCCAGGAGCGCACGCCCCTGGTCGGTGAGGACGGCGGTGACCGAGCGATCGTCGTCGGGCGAGGGCTCGCGCCGTAGGAGTCCGGCGCTCTCCAGCTTGCCGGCCTGGTAGCTCAGGCCGCTGCGGCTGTGGATCAGCGTGTCGGCCAGATCCGTCATCCGCATGCGGCCCTCCGGCGCCTCCGCGAGCCGCGCGAGCAGGAAGAACTGCAGATAGCTCAGCCCGCCGTCGCGCCGCAGCTGCTCCTCCATCAGCATCTGCAGCAGGCCGCTCGCCTCCATCAGCGCGAAGTACGCCTGGGTGCGCCGCACGTCGAGCGTCATCGCCCCTCCCGTTCTTTTGTTTCGATCTGGAAGCATGCTACCGTCCCTGACTGTTTCCAATCAGAAACAAATCGCGGGACGGCGTCGGTGACCCGCCGCCCGCAGAGCAGAGGGAGCAAGACATGAAGGCAGTGCGCTACCACGACTACGGCGACAGCTCCGCGCTGGAGCTGGTGGACGTTCCGACCCCGCAGCCCGGCCCCGGTCAGGTGCTGGTCAAGGTCACGGCGACCTCGTTCAACCCTGCCGACGCCATGCTGCGCGCGGGCCACCTGAGCGAGATGCTCCCGCTGGAGCTGCCCCACGTGCCGGGTGTGGACGTCTCCGGAACCGTCTGCGCGGTCGGCGCCGAGGTGACCGGTGTCGCGGAGGGCGCCCGCGTCGTCGGCTTCCTGCCGATCAATGCCCACGGCGCCTCGGCCGAGTACGTCCTGGCGCCCGCCGAGGTACTGGCCCTCGTTCCCGAAGGCGTGGACCCCATCGACGCGGCGGCGCTTCCGGGTGTCGGCCTGACCGCCTGGCAGGCGCTGTTCGAGCACGGCGCGCTCAAGGCCGGTCAGCGTGTTCTGATCAACGGCGCCGGTGGCGCGGTCGGCGGCTACGCGGTGCAGTACGCCCACCAGGCGGCCGCCGAGGTGACCGCCACCGCGGGCCCGCGCAGCGCGGAGCGTGTGTGCGCCCACGGCGCCGACCATGTCGTCGACTACACCACCACCCCGGTCACCGAGGGGGCCAATGGCCCGTTCGACCTCGTGGTCAATCTGGCTCCGACCACGCCCGAGGGCGCCGACGCGCTGGCGGCGTTGACCGCGGACGGCGGAGTGTTCGTCTCGGCGACGACCCCGCCGGCCACCGAGCCCGGCCGCGGTGTCACGGTCGTGCGGATGGCCGTCCGCAGCGACGCCGCCCAGCTGACCGAGCTCCTGGCGCGCGCCGCCGCCGGAACGCTCAAGATCGACGTCGCCGACCGCCGCCCGCTCGCCGACCTCGCCGCCGTGCATGCCGAGGCCGACCGGGGCGCGCTGAAGGGCAAGACGGTCATCGTCCCGTGAGGGCTCTGCTCCGCAGTCTCTGAGACCGCGGATCCTGCCGCCCCTAGAACCCGAACCATTTCCCAGGAAGAAGCAGATGCCCGTCCTCAGCCGTGTCTCCGGCCTCCCGAAGTACCTCAACCCCGTTCTGCGCCCGCTCGGCCGCTGGATGCCGCCGCTGGCCGTGCTGCACCACCGCGGGCGCCGCAGCGGCAAGCCGTTCGACACGCCGGTCCAGGCGTTCCGGACCAAGTCCGGGTTCATCGTCGGACTGGCCTACGACACGAACGCGAACTGGGCGCTGAACCACCACGCCGCCGACGGCGGCGAGATCAGCCGCGGCGGCCCCCGCAACACGATCAACCGGCCCCCCAGGCGCGGCGCCGACGCGCGGC
>NZ_JBEOWS010000153.1:0-21289 GCF_040296125.1 Streptomyces sp. NPDC002265
GGTTTCCCGACCGGGGCTTTGGTTGCGTGGACCTGAGGGGATTCGAACCCCTGGCCCCCTCGATGCGAACGAGGTGCGCTACCGGACTGCGCCACAGGCCCTTGCAACGAGTGAAACTCTAGCATCCCGATCGCCGTGCTTGGAAATCCGTTCCCGGGCCCCGGGTGAGCTGCCGATCGGGGGCGACGTCGCAGGTGGGACGGGGAGCACCCCCGTCCCGCCGCGTGGCGTCACTCGTTGGCCGCCCGGGGGCGCCCGCCGTCGTCGTACTGGTCGAACAGCGGCGTACGTCCGCGTTCGCGCGAGCGGCGGGCGGACGCCGCCCGGCGGGCGTCGCTCCGGCCGCCGCCGCCGTCGCGCTCGTCCGTCTGCCCGGCGTCGTCCGCGTCGGCACCCGGCGCGGCACCGTCGTCCGCCGCCCCGACCCCCTCGGCCTCGGGCTCCGGCTCCCGGGCCACGGAGCTGGACCGCGCGGAGCTCCACGCGTCCGGCCCGCCGAGATCCACGTCGGAGGTGGCGCGGGGGGCGACCGGCGCGGTCACGTACGTCGGCAGCGGCACCGGCACCGGGTCCCAGCTCTCGCCCGGGCCCGGCCGCCGCTGGCGCTCCCGCTGCTGGTCGACCCACTCCGCGTGGTCGGTCTGCTCGACGAGCGCGCGCCGGTCGGCGGCGAGCGCCGCCGAGAGGGCGGAGTCGGTCTCCGGGTCATACCCCTGCTCGGACTCTCCGGCGTCCGGCTCGGCCCGCGGGCCGGTCTCGGCCGCCGCCCGCCGACGGGACTGGCGGCTGCGCTCCCGCAGGCGCTGGGCCGCGACCTCGGCGCGGCGCCGGTCCATCTGGAAGGCGAACCGCCGGCGCTCCTGGGTGCGGAGGTAGGCGATGTAGGCGCTCAGCAGCACGGCGGGCACGGCGGGCGCCCAGAGGAACGCCAGTCCTCCGACGGCCGCGACGATCGCGCCGAGCGTGAAGGCGCCGAAGAGCAGGACGGTCGTACGCCTGCGGCGCGCCAGTGCCTTCGAGCGCTTGGCACGGGCGGCGGCGGCCGCCTGCGCCGAGGCGGCACGCCGGTCGTCGGGTACGCGGGTGCGCTTCGGGGCCCCGTGGGGTTCGGGGGCCGGCGCGCCGTGCCGGTCGTGCGCCGGTTCCTGCGCCGCTTCGCGCACCGGCTCGCGTCCGGGTTCGTGCGCCGCTTCGCGCGTCGGTTCGCGTGTCGGTTCCGGGTGCTCCGGCGCCTGGGCCGGTACCGCCGCCTGTGCCCGCGGGCGGGTCGGGGGCATGGCGAAGGCCCGGACGTCCACCGAATCGGTGACGACGTCCGGGACGCCGGCGTCGGGCTCCCCCTCCTCGGCGGAGCGCGCCTGCAGGTCCTTGGCGTATCGGCGCTCCATACCCGCCCTTCCGGACAGCAGCCGGATGGCGGTGCTGAAGCGTTCCGTCGGACGGGCCTCGTTCAGCTCGTCCTGCCTACGGAGCCACATCGGCACCAAGTAGGCGGCCCAGGCCCCGACAATGACTGCGTAGATGAGGCCGCTGCTGCTCACGTCTCACACGGTAGAGGGGTTTACGTGAGGCCATCCGCCAATTGAGCCGGTGTGTCGCACGATCTGGCTGATATTTCGAGCTTTTTTTGCGACCGATGCGATCAGCAGGCCGTCGCAGGCGCGAATTTAATGCCTGAGACGGTCACTCCCCGATCAATTTCGAACATTTATTCAATTACCGGGGCCGTGCGGGATTCCCTGGTCCCGGGGCACGCTCTGGGGCCGGGTCCGCCGCCAGCGACTCAGCAGCCCCTCCGGCACCTCCTCCGCCGTGAGGGCGAAGACGAGATGGTCCCGCCACGCCCCGTCGATGTGGAGATAACGGGGCCGCAGCCCCTCCTCACGGAATCCGAGTTTCTCCACGACCCGGCGGCTCGGCCTGTTCTCGGGCCGAATGCAGACCTCGACCCGGTGCAGTCCGACCGTGCGGAAACAGTGGTCCACGACGAGCGCGACCGCCGTCGGCATCACCCCGCGCCCGGCCACGGACTGGTCCACCCAGTAGCCGACATGGCCCGAGCACATCGAGCCCCAGGTGATGCCCGCCACCGTCAGCTGCCCGACCAGGCGGCCCTGGTACTCGATGACGAACGGCAGCATCCGGCCCGCCCTCGCCTCCGCGCGCAGATGCCGGACCATCTGACGGTAGGTCGGCCGGTGCGTGATCGGCCCGCTGGGCGTGGGCGGCGGGATGGTCGCCTCCCAGGGGCGCAGCCAGTCACGGTTGCGCCGGTTGACCTCACGCCACGTCCGCTGGTCGCGCAGCTTTATCGGCCGCAGGACGACATCGCCGTCCACCAGCTCCACCGGCCAGGACGCGCTGTTCAGCTCGCACCCCCACTACTGGCGCCGGGCCCGGGATGGTCGCCGCCCCGGATCTGGTCGACGGCGTGCACCAGCAGGGGCTCCAGCACGGCCAGGCCGTCCTTCACCCCGCCGGTCGAGCCCGGCAGGTTGACGATCAGGGTCGAGCCGGCCACTCCGGCCAGGCCCCGGGAGAGCGCCGCGGCCGGCACCTTCTGCCGTCCGTACGCCCGCACGGCCTCCGCGATGCCCGGCACCTCCCGGTCGATCACCCGGCGGGTGGCCTCGGGGGTGCGGTCGGTGGGCGAGATTCCGGTACCGCCGGTGGTGACCACGACGTCGTACCCGGCCTCGACGGCGGCGCGCAGCGCGGCCTCCACCGGATCCCCGTCGGGCACGACCTGCGGCCCGTCGACGGCGAACCCGAAGCCGCGCAGACCGTCGGCGACCAGCGGGCCGCCCCGGTCCTCGTACACCCCGGCGGCGGCCCGGTTGGAGGCGGTCACGACCAGGGCGGCGTACGGAGCGGTCAGGGCACCGCCGGGCGCCGGCGCGCTACTCATGAGCGGCTCCAGTCGCCCGACTTGCCGCCTGTCTTCTCCTCCACCCGCACGTCCGTGATGACCGCCTCCTTGTCGACGGCCTTGACCATGTCGACCACGGTGAGCCCGGCGACACAGACCGCGGTGAGGGCCTCCATCTCGACGCCCGTGCGGTCCGTGGTGCGCACCGTGGCCACGATCTCCACGGCGTCGTCCGCGACCGACAGGTCCAGTTTCACACCGGACACCGCCAGCGGGTGGCACAGCGGGATCAGGTCGGGGGTGCGCTTGGCGCCCATGATGCCCGCGATCCGCGCCGTGGCCAGGGCGTCGCCCTTGGGCAGCCCCTCGCCGCGCAGCAGTTCGACCACGCGCGGCGAGACCAGGACCCGGCCGGCGGCGCGGGCGGTGCGCGCGGTCACGGCCTTGTCGGACACGTCGACCATACGGGCGGCGCCCGCGTCGTCGAGGTGGGTCAGTCGGTCCTGCACAGGCGGTCCGGGGGTCTCCCCCCGGGAAGGCACAGTCATGGTGTGGCGCACTCCCGGTCCGGGCCCGTCGCGGTACGGCGCACGGGCCTGTTGTGCGCGACACGGTACCGCCAAGCCGGGACGCGCAGCGGGCCAGGACCGTCCTGCGAACGGGTACCCGCGGGGCTCAGCCGAGCAGGACGACCTCGACCTCGGTGCCGGGCTCGACGGAGGTCACGTCCTCGGGGACGACGATCAGCGCGTCTGCATGGGCGAGGGCGGCCACCAGATGGGATCCGGAACCGCCGACCGGCCGGACGGTGCCGTCGTCGCAGTGGCTGCCGCGCAGGAACTGCCTGCGGCCCGCCGGGGAGGTCAGCGCCTTGTCCGCGGCCAGGGTCGCGCGCATGGTCGGCCGGTGGACGTCCGCGAGCCCCATGAGGGTGCGGATGGCCGGCCGGACGAACAGCTCGAAGGAGACGTACGACGACACCGGGTTGCCGGGCAGGGCCAGCAGCGGGATGTGGTCGGCGCCGATGGCACCGAAGCCCTGGGGCTTGCCGGGCTGCATGGCGAGCTTGCGGAACTCGATGCCGCTGCCCGGCTCGTCCTCGTCGCCGACGTGCGACAGCGCCTCCTTGACCACGTCGTACGCGCCGACGCTGACGCCGCCCGTGGTGACCATGAGGTCGGCGCGCACGAGCTGGTCCTCGATGGTGGAGCGGAGGATGTCGGCGTCGTCGGCGACGGCTCCGACCCGGTAGGCGATCGCGCCGGCGTCGCGCGCGGCCGCGGTGAGCGCGAAGCTGTTGGAGTCGTGGATCTGCCCGCTGCCCAGCTGCTCGCCGGGCTGGACCAGTTCGCTGCCGGTGGACATGACGACCACGCGCGGTCGGGGCCGTACCCGCACGGTGCCGCGGCCGATCGCGGCGAGCAGGGCGATCTGCGAGGGTCCCAGGACGGTGCCCGCCTCCAGGGCGAGGTCGCCCGCCCTGACGTCGCTGCCCTTGGCCCGCACATGGGCGCGTGCCTCGGCGGGCCGGTGCACCCGCACCAGTCCGCGGGCGCCGCCGGGGTCGAGGCCTGCGGCCCGCATCCCGCTGACCGGTCCCTCGCCCAGTCCGCCGTCGGTCCACTCCACGGGGACGACCGTCTCGGCACCGGGCGGCAGCGGCGCGCCGGTCATGATGCGGGCGGCCTGGCCGGGACCCACGTGGAGCAGGTCGCGCTGGCCGGCCGCGACGTCCCCGACGACGTCCAGGACGGCCGGGAACTCCTCGCTCGCGCCCGCGACATCGGCCACCCGTACCGCGTACCCGTCCATGGAGCTGTTGTCGAACGGCGGCAGGGACCCCGGAGCCAGGACGTCGTCGACGAGGACGCAGCCCTGGGCGTCGAGGAGTTGGAGCTCGATGGGTTCCAGGGGACGGACGGTGGCGAGGATGTCCTGAAGGTGCTCGTCCACCGACCAGATGCGGTCCTGGCCTGCGGTGCGGGACGCGGCGGTGCTCAACGGCGTTACATCTCCTCGGCTACGTAACTGCGAAGCCAGGTCCGGAACTCCGGGCCCAGGTCTTCACGTTCGCACGCGAGTCTGACAATGGCACGCAGGTAGTCGCCTCGGTCGCCGGTGTCATAGCGGCGGCCCTTGAAGACGACGCCGTGCACGGGTCCGCCGACCTTCTCGTCCTGCGCCAGCTGCTGGAGCGCGTCGGTGAGCTGGATCTCGCCGCCGCGGCCCGGCTCGGTGGTGCGCAGTATGTCGAAGATGTGCGGGTCGAGGACATAGCGGCCGATGACCGCGTAGTTCGACGGGGCGTCCGCCGCGTCGGGCTTCTCGACCAGGCCGGTCACCTTGACGACGTCGCCGTCCTCGGTGGCCTCCACGGCCGCGCAGCCGTAGAGGTGGATCTGCTCGGGCGCGACCTCCATGAGCGCGATGACGCTGCCGCCGCGCTGTTCCTGGACGTCGACCATGCGCGCCAGCAGCGGGTCGCGGGGGTCGATCAGGTCGTCGCCGAGCAGGACGGCGAAGGGTTCGCGGCCCACGTGCGGGGCCGCGCACAGCACGGCGTGGCCGAGGCCCCTGGGGTCGCCCTGACGCACGTAGTGCATGGTCGCGAGGTCGCTGGACTCCTGCACCTTGGCGAGCCGCGCGGCGTCGCCCTTCTTCTGGAGGGCGGACTCGAGCTCGTAGTTGCGGTCGAAGTGGTCCTCGAGCGGACGCTTGTTGCGGCCCGTGATCATGAGGACGTCGTCGAGGCCGGCGGCCACGGCCTCCTCGACCACGTACTGGATCGCCGGCTTGTCGACGACCGGCAGCATCTCCTTGGGAGTGGCCTTGGTGGCCGGCAGGAACCGGGTGCCGAGGCCCGCTGCGGGAATGACAGCCTTGCTGATCCTGGGGTGCGACTGGGTCATGGCCGACACCTTATCGGGTGCCTTTGTGAAGAATCTGTGGTCCGGATTAATTTCGGCTCACATGCACGTATTGAAACCTTATAGGAGTACTTTATGCATCGCCGCAGGCCTCCAGCCCATTCTGACAAGCAGACGTTGCGACGCGAGCTCCTCCAGGTGAGAAACAGGTTTACCGCGGATGACGTGGAGGCGGCGGCAGGCGCGCTGGCGGAGCGGGCGCTGGAACTGCCCGAACTGGCCCGCGCGGGCACGGTGGCCGCCTATGTCTCGGTGGGGAGCGAACCCGGGACGCTCGCGCTCCTGGACGCGCTGCGCGCGCGGGGGGTGCGGGTGCTGCTTCCGGTGCTGCTTCCCGACAACGACCTGGACTGGGGCGAGTACGCGGGAGCGGAGTCCCTCGCGCGCGTGCGGCACGGCGGGAAGATGGCGCTGCTGGAACCGGCGGGCGAGCGCCTGGGCCCGGACGCCGTGACCGCGGCGGACGCGGTGCTGCTGCCCGGCCTCGCCGTCGACGCGCGCGGCATGCGCCTGGGCCGCGGCGGGGGTTCGTACGACCGGGTGCTCGCCCGGCTGGAACGCGCGGACGCCCACCCCGCGCTCGTGGTGCTTCTCTACGACCCGGAGGTCGTCGGGCACGTTCCCGAAGAGGCGCACGACCGGCCGGTCCACGCGGTGGTGACACCGTCGGCCGTGCGCCGCTTCGGGAACGTCTGACTCAGCCTCGGCTCAATCCGTCGGATCCGCTCACGGCTTGAGCTCCAGCGTGTCGCTCGTGCTCGCGTCGACCGCCTTCTGCGAGAACGACCAGGGCAGCAGCTCACCCGCGGCCCACTTGTCCGTCTGGTCGGTGTAGTGGGCGCTGTAGGCGTGCCCGGAGGCACCGGTGAGGTTGATCCACTTCGACTTGTCGAGATCGGCGAGGTTGACCACCATCCGCATCGACGGCACCCAGACGACGCCGTAGCCGCCGGCCGCGTTCCAGCCGGTCGCGTCCACCGCCGCCTCGCCGCCGCCGAGCTCCCAGGGTCCGCGGTTGAGGGCGTACTGGATGAAGGAGGGACCGGCGGTGCCCAGGGTCTGGTTCTTCAGGAACAGACGGTGCAGCCGGCCCCAGTTCCAGGTGTCGATGTCCTTGCCGAGCTTGGCGGTCAGCTCCCAGCGGGCGTCGATCATGGCCCGCTTGAACAGCTTGTCCCGGTCGTTGTGCGCCCCGGGGCGGGTGCCCACCGCGGGCGTCGTCCACCAGTCGCTGTTCTTGTCGTTCAGCAGCTGGCGCACGACCTCGAACCAGCGGTCGCCGCCGTCCGGCTGCGCCTGGTCGGCCTCGCGCTGGCCGCACTCGCGCACCTTTTCGGTGTCGTCCACCGCGCTGGTGCTCTTCGCCGGGGTCACGTACAGGCACTGGCCCTCGACCCGCAGCTCCTTGGGCAGCTTGTTGCCGAAGGCGAGCTTGATGATGTTGCGCCAGACCGCGTTGAAGTACGCGGCGGCCGCCGAATCGGGGTCCTGGGTGTAGTCCCAGCCCTCCAGGAGCTTCTGCGCCTGGCGGACGTCCGGGTCGTCGATGTCGATATCGCGCAGCGTCGGGACGAGCAGCGTGGCGATCTCGCTGGAGTTGTCCAGCTGCATCTGGCGCATGTCGTCGGTGGAGATCTTGCCGCCGCCGTCGATCTTGCCCTTGATCAGGCTGTTGATCCGCTGGCTGCGGGTGCCGTAGCCCCAGTCCGTGGTGAGCGTGTAGGGGTAGGCGTCCTTGTCGACCACGGCCTGGTTGGCGGTGACGATGTAGCCGCGCTTCGGGTTGTACTCGTAGGGCAGCTCGGAGGCCTTGATGTAGCCGGTCCACTTGTACTTCGAGTACCAGCCCGGCGCCGGGACCGAGCCGTCCTGGCCCTTCGCGCGAGTGGGGATCTTGCCCGGCAGGGTGTAGCCGATGTTGCCGGAGGTGCCGGCGCCGTCGGCGTAGATGAGGTTCTGCGAGGGCACGTCGAACTTCTTCGCCGCGGCCCGGAAGTCGCCCCAGTCGGCCGCCCTGTCCATCGCGAAGACGGCATCCATGGAGGTGCCCGGGTCGAGGGCGGTCCACCTTAGCGCGATGCCGTAGCCGTCGCCCCGGTCGGGTGCCTCGGTGCCGACACCGGCCTTCTTGCCTACCTCGACGAGCTCGTCGTCACGGTCGGACAGCAGCGGCATGCCGTCGGCGGTCTGGCGTACGACGATCTTCTTGGACGCGCCGCCGGCGACCTTGATGGTCTCCGTACGGGTCGTGAAGGGCTTGGTCTTGCCGTTGTACAGGTAGCCGTCGCCGCTGAGCTTCTCCAGGTAGAGGTCGGTGACGTCGACGCCGGAGTTGGTCATGCCCCAGGCGATGTTCGCGTTGTGGCCGATTATCACGCCGGGCATGCCCGCGAAGGTGTAGCCGGCGACGTCGTACTGGCACTTGGCGGAGACCGTGCGGCAGTGCAGGCCCATCTGGTACCAGACCGAGGGCAGCGCGGGCGACAGGTGCGGGTCGTTGGCCAGCAGCGGCTTGCCGGTGATGGTGTGCTCGCCGGAGACGACCCAGGAGTTGGAGCCGATCCCGTTGCCGTTCACGCCGACCGCCGTGGGGAGGTCGTCCAGGAGCTCGTACAGGCCCGAGAGCTGGCTCTGGAGAGCAGCCCCGTCGGCGCTGGAACCGGAGGTGCCGCTCCCGGAGGTGCCGCCCGAGCCGCTCGTGGAACCGCCCTGCTCGTACGTGCCGGACTGCTCGTCGTACTTACCTTCCTGGACGATCGTCTTGTTCCGGTCGTACGGGTACTCCGGGTACAGATCGGCGATCTGCTTCGGGCCGAGGCGGCTGGTCATCAGGGACCGGTCGATCTCGTCCTGCATGTTGCCGCGCAGGTCCCAGGCCATCGCCTTGAGCCAGGCGACCGAGTCGACGGGGGTCCACTCGGTGGGCTTGTAGTCGTTGGTGAACCCCAGAGCGGCGTACTCCAGGGAGATGTCCTTGCCGTCCTTGCCCTTGAGGTAGGCGTTGACCCCCTTGGCGTACGCCTGGAGGTACTTCTTCGTGTCGGCCGACAGGGTCGTGTCGTACTCCTGCTTCGCGACCCGGTCCCAGCCCAGGGTGCGCAGGAACTCGTCGTTCTTGACCTGGCTCTGGCCGAACATCTCCGACAGACGGCCGGAGGTCAGGTGCCGGCGCACGTCCATCTCGTAGAACCGGTCCTGCGCCTGGACGTAGCCCTGCGCCATGAACAGGTCCTCGTCGGAGGAGGCGTAGACCTGCGGGATCCCGTTGCCGTCGCGCTTGACGTCGACCGGTCCCGAGAGGCCGTCGAGGGTTATCGAACCCGTGGTCTGCGGGAAGGAGGCCCGGACCGTGCTGATGGACCAGTACGCCCCGTAGGCCACGCCACCAATGATGGCCAGCACCAGGACGAGCACGAAGAGGCGCAGTTTGCGCCCCTTCTTCCTGCCGGACTTGCCGGGCTTGTCACCCGATGTGGCGGTGGTGTTGGGGGGCATCGCTGTCCTTGCTGTCCTAACGCGAGCGGCAGGCGGTCCTGGAGTGCTGGAGCAACCATAGGCGCAGGGCCTGTGGCCGCTTGACGCGGAGTCGGGATCTGGCACGGACGGACGTTCGATCCCGAGTCGGCGAGTGTCAAGAAATCGTCAAGAGTTAGGTAAGGTAACGAAGTACTTGGGGATGCGGCGCGCGAACGCCGTGTCCGATGTACGTGTGCGCCCCTCGCGCTGCCGCGCGTGAGCCAGGGAAGGGAACGGCCACTGACTGTCCACCACCTCAACCAGCTCCTGCTCGCCTGCTCGCTCGTCCTGCTCGTCGCCGTCGCGGCCGTCCGGATCTCCTCGCGCAGCGGGCTTCCCAGCCTGCTCGTCTACCTGGGGATAGGCGTCCTCATGGGCCAGGACGGCATCGGCCACATCAACTTCGCCAGCGCCGAGATGACCCAGGTCATCGGCTATGCGGCACTCGTCGTGATCCTGGCCGAGGGCGGTCTGGGCACGAAGTGGAAGGAGATCGAACCGGTCCTTCCGGCCGCCGCCGCGCTGGCGCTGGGCGGGGTGGCGGTGAGCGTCGGGGTGACGGCGGCCGGCGCGCACTACCTGGTCGGGCTCGAATGGCGGCAGGCGCTGATCATCGGGGCGGTGGTGTCCTCCACGGACGCGGCGGCGGTCTTCTCCGTGCTGCGCAGGATCCCGCTGCCCGCGCGCGTGACGGGCATGCTGGAGGCGGAGTCCGGCTTCAACGACGCCCCGGTGGTCATCCTGGTCGTCGCCTTCTCCACCGCGGGCCCCTTCGAGCACTGGTACGTCCTGATCGGCGAGATCGTGCTGGAACTGGCCATCGGTGCCGCCATCGGCCTCGCGGTGGGCCTGCTGGGCTCCTGGGGCCTCAGGCACGTCGCCCTGCCCGCCTCCGGTCTCTACCCGATCGCGGTCATGGCCATCGCGGTGATGGCCTACGCGGCCGGTTCCCTGGCGCACGGCAGCGGCTTCCTGGCCGTCTACCTCGCCTCGATGATCATGGGCAACGCCAAGCTGCCGCACTGGCCGGCCACCCGCGGCTTCGCCGACGGGCTCGGCTGGATCGCGCAGATCGGCATGTTCGTCCTGCTCGGCCTGCTGGTCACCCCGCACGAACTGGGCGACGACGTGTGGCCCGCCCTGGTCATCGGCCTGGTGCTGACGATGATCGCGCGCCCGCTGGGCGTCGTGCTCTGCCTGACCCCGTTCCGGGTGCCCTGGCAGGAGCAGACCCTGATGTCCTGGGCCGGACTGCGCGGCGCCGTGCCCATCATCCTGGCCACGATCCCCATGGTGAACGGCGTCGCCGGCAGCCACCGCATCTTCAACATCGTCTTCGTGCTGGTCGTCGTCTACACCCTGCTCCAGGGGCCGACGCTGCCCTGGCTGGCCCGCAAGCTGGAACTGGGCAAGGGCGCCGAGGCCGCCGACCTCGGCATCGAGTCCGCGCCCCTGGAGCGGCTGCGCGGACATCTGCTGTCCGTCGAGATCCCGGCCGAGTCGAAGATGCACGGCGTCGAGGTCAACGAACTGAGGCTGCCGGCCGGGGCCGCGGTCACCCTCGTCGTGCGCGACGGGACCTCGTTCGTGCCGTCGCCGACGACGGTGCTGCGGCGCGGCGACGAACTCCTCGTGGTCGCCACGGACCCGGTCCGCGACGCGGCCGAACAGCGACTGCGCGCGGTGGGCCACGGCGGCAAGCTGGCCGGCTGGCTGGGCACGGACGGACCCGCCGGACCGGGCGGAACACGCGGAGTGCGGTAGCGGGGCGGTCCCGTTGCGGCTCCGCGCGGCCGACGCTGCGCATTAAGGGCATGTTTCGTACGGTTCACGCCCCAGCCGTTCACAGGTGGACGCCTCGACAGTGCTCGCTTTCACAGGTGTGCCGGGCACTGGCCCCTGTAGCATGAAGGCTCACCTTGATCGAACCAACTCTGCCTGACGCAGTGCTGGCGCGACCGTATGGCGGCCGGGAAGCCCCTCTCAGAACAGGCCCCGGCATCTACCGCAGTTCCGCGCGAGAGGACAGCGCTCGGCGCCCCCGCACGGGCGCGCTACCAGGCGGCAGAAAGGCACGGGCCGTGGCATCCACGGTCACCGACGAGCCGTCGAAGTACTCGCCGGACTCTCCGTCCCGCCCCGGATACGGGTCGCTGCTGCGCACCCGCGGCGCCTGGACGTTCCTGCTCCCGGGCTTCGCCGCGCGCCAGCCGTTCGCGATGCTCACGATCTCCATCGTGCTGCTCGTGCAGCACACCACCGGCTCGTACGGCGCCGCGGGCGCCGCGGCCGCCGCCACCGGCGTCTCCATGGCCCTGTTCGCGCCCTACAGCGGCCGACTCGCCGACCGCTACGGACAGCGCGCGGTCCTGCTCCCCGGTGTCCTGGTCCACACGTTCTCCGGGCTGACCCTCACGGCGCTCGCGCTGGCCCACGCGCCCCTGTGGGCGCTGTTCGCGGCGGCCGTCCCCACCGGTGCCTCGGTGCCGCAGATCGGGCCCATGGTCCGGGCCCGCTGGGGCGTGAAGCTCAAGGACTCCCCGCTGATGGCGACCGCGGCGGCCTTCGAGTCCGTCACGGACGAGCTGACCTTCGTCCTCGGCCCGCTGCTGGCCACCGCGCTGTGCACCGCCGTGACCCCCTCGGCGGGCCTGGTCGCGGAGGCCTCGCTGACCCTGGTCGGCGGTCTGCTGTTCGCCGCGCGCAAGAGCACCCAGCCTCCCGTGACCGCCCACGGGCACGCACGCGTGGCGCACGAGTCCGCCCTGCGCGTGCCCGGCGTGCGCGTGCTGGTCGTCACCTTCCTGGGCATCGGATCCGTCTTCGGCGGCATGCAGGTCTCGCTGGCCGCGTTCACCGAGTCGATCGGCGAGCCCGGCCTGAACGGCGTCCTGTACGGGGTGTTCGCCGCGGGCAACATGCTCTCCGGCCTGGTCTGCGGCGCGATCGCCTGGCGGGCCGCCCCGCAGCGGCGCCTGGTCGTCGGCTACGCGGCCCTCGCGCTGACCGCCTCCGGCCTCTGGGCCGCGCACTCGGCCCTGGTCCTGGCCGGGCTCGGCCTGCTGGTCGGCATGAGCATCGCGCCCTCCCTGATCACCGGCTACACCCTGGTCGAGAAGCTGGTTCCGGCGGGCGCCCGCACCGAGGCCTTCACCTGGCTGACCGGCGCGGTGGCGCTCGGCCAGGCGGCCGCCGTCACGGTCGCCGGACAGCTGGAGGACCGCCTCGGCGACGGGACCGGATTCCTGGTGCCGATGGGCGGCACGGTGCTGGCGCTGGCGACCCTGATCGCCCTGCGCTCAAGGCTCGCGGTACGCCCGAGCGGCCGCACCGTCGCACGTGGCGTCGGTCACCGAGTGCCGATGACGGTGGACTGAGCCCCGGGAATACGTCAGTATGGACCGTCGTTAGCACTCATCGAGTCAGAGTGCCAGGAGGAAGACAGTGCCGACCTACCAGTACCAGTGCACCGAGTGCGGCGAGGGCCTCGAGGCGGTGCAGAAGTTCACCGACGACGCCCTGACCGTCTGCCCCAACTGCGATGGCCGCCTGAAGAAGGTGTTCTCCGCAGTCGGCATTGTCTTCAAGGGCTCCGGTTTCTACCGGAACGACAGCCGCGGCTCCTCGTCGAGCAGCTCGCCGGCCGCGTCGAAGTCGTCGACGTCCTCGGACTCGAAGTCGTCGTCCACCACGTCCTCGGCCTCGTCGTCGTCGGACTCGAAGGCGTCGAGCTCCAGCTCCTCGGCCGGCAGCTCCGCCGCATAGGCCAGGCCTTCGCACACTGCACCGGGACCCCGCCGTCGCACGACGGCGGGGTCCTGCGCGCTCCGGCAGCGGGGTCCAGTGCGCTCCCTACGGCGAGGCCTGGTGGGTTCGCGGTACCGACCGGCGCTCCCCCGCGGGCGCCCGCTACTGTGCTGACCATGGCGAACGCAGAGCTCGACGTCAGCGCGGAGATCGGTGTCATCGGCGGCTCCGGTTTCTACTCGTTCCTCGACGACGTGAGAGAGATCCAGGTCGAGACGCCCTACGGGCCGCCCAGCGACTCCCTCTTCCTCGGCGAGATCGCGGGCCGTCGAGTGGCCTTCCTGCCCCGGCACGGACGCGGCCACCATCTGCCGCCGCACCGCATCAACTACCGGGCCAACCTGTGGGCCCTGCGCTCGGTCGGCGTGCGGCAGGTCCTCGGCCCGTGCGCCGTGGGCGGACTGCGCCCCGAATACGGGCCGGGCACCCTGGTCGTGCCCGACCAGCTGGTCGACCGTACGAAGTCCCGGATCGGGACGTACTTCGACGGGCTGCCGCTGCCGGACGGCACGGTGCCGAACGTCGTGCACGTGTCCCTGGCCGACCCCTACTGCCCCGCGGGGCGCACGGCCGCGCTGAAGGCGGCACGCGGACAGGACTGGGAGCCGGTGGACGGCGGCACGCTCGTCGTGGTCGAGGGACCGCGCTTCTCCACCCGCGCCGAATCGCTGTGGCACCAGGCCCAGGGCTGGTCCGTGGTGGGCATGACCGGCCACCCCGAGGCGGCGCTCGCCCGTGAACTGGAGCTCTGCTACACGTCCCTGACCCTGGTCACGGACCTGGACGCGGGCGCCGAGTCCGGGGAGGGCGTCTCGCACGACGAGGTGCTGCGGGTGTTCGCCGCGAACGTGGACCGGCTGCGCGGTGTGCTGTTCGACGCGGTGGCCGCACTGCCCCCGGCCGGGAAGCGCGACTGCCTGTGCCCGACGGCGCTCGGCGGAATGGACCCGGGGTTCGAACTGCCGTAACCGGGGGCGGGTTCGCACCGCCGTAACCGGGGGCGGGTTCGCACCGCCGTGGCCGAGGGCGGGTTCGCACTGCCGTAACCGGGGGCGGGTTCGCACTGCCGTGGCCGAGGGCCGGGGAGGGCGGAACCGCCGTGACCGAGGGCGGGGGCGCGGGCGCGGGCGGAACGTCTCGTTCGGGTGGGGGAGTTGTCCACAGTCCGCCGGTGGTCCACGGGCGTCGGCGGGCCGTGGCGCGAGGCCTCATCGTGGGGGCACAGGCCGATCCCACGTCGCAGGCGGTGATCCCGATGCCCTTCCCTCCCCCCGACCCTCCGTTCCCGACGCGTCTCCCTCCCCCCGGCTCTCCCCTCCCCTCGCCTCCTTCTCCCCTATCGGCGCCTTCCGCGGGCGTGCCCTCGCCCCGCCCGCCCGGCACCGACGCCCCCGCCACCTGCGAGGTACCGCACTTCGGTCCGGTGCGCATCCGGGGCGCACGGCACCGGCTGCACCGGCTCGTACGGCACCGGGAACGGGCCTTCGCGCTCGGCATCGCCGTCACCGCGGCCGCGCTGGTGGCGGCCGGCCCCCAGGACACCGAGCGAGCCCGCGGCCGTCCGCACCGGGCCACCCCCGGGGAGCAGGCCGACGGTGCTCCCGCCGGGCGGCAACGCGCCGTCGAGACGGTGACGGCACCGGTGCGGATCGCCGACGCGGCCACGGTCCGGCTGCTGCGTCCCGGCGACCGCGTCGACGTCATCGCCGCCGGCCCGGCGGCCACGGGCGGGGACGCCCGGGTGGTCGCCCGCGGCGCGCTGGTGACACGGGTGCCCGCACCGGTGGACCCGGCCGAGGGCGGCGCCCTGGTGGTGCTCTCCGTGGAACGCGACACCGCGGCCCGTCTGGTGGGAGCCGCCACGGCCGAGCGGCTGGCGGTGACGCTGTGCTGAGGCAGTCCCTCCATGGCCAAACCCCGCCAAGTCCCCCTTCCGAGGCACCCGATGAGGCAAGGCCGACCCGCTCTGCCGTAGGTTGCGGAGCGCTTTGTTCCACAGCCTGTGCACGCGAGAAGAGGGCCTTAGGTGAGCGTAAAGAAGGAACCGGGCGTCTGGCAGGGCTTCAAGGCCTTCCTGATGCGCGGAAACGTCGTCGACCTGGCAGTGGCGGTGGTGATCGGCGCAGCCTTCACCAACATCGTCAACTCGCTGGTGAAGGGCATCATCAACCCGCTGGTCGGCGCGATCGGCACGCAGAACCTCGATGCCTACAGTTCGTGCCTGAGCTCGTCCTGCAAGGGCAACCAGGGCATCCGGCTGCTGTGGGGGTCGGTCCTCGGCGCCACGCTGACCTTCCTGATCACGGGCGCGGTCGTGTACTTCCTCATGGTCCTGCCGATGTCGAAGTACCTGGCCCGGCAGGAGGCCCGCAAGAAGGCGAAGGAGGGCACGCACGAGGTCATCGAGGTGACCGAGCTGGAGGTACTCAAGGAGATCCGCGACGCCCTGGTCGCGCAGCGCGGCCCCGGCTACAACGGGCCCTCGCACCGCGGTTACGACGGACGCCAGTAGGACCGTCCGGCACGCGGACGGCGGCCGGCGGCCCTCACCGGGATCAGATGTGGTGGGGCGGCTTCTCGTCGAGGAAGCGCTTCAGGTCGGCCGCGCTGTCGCCGTCCGTGCGCGGCCGTTCGCCCCAGCCGCGGTCCGTGTCGTCGGCGGACGGCCGGTCCAGCGGGTCGTCGAAGATCAGCGCGGCCTTCGGGTCGCGCGGCTCGGGGGCGGATTCGGTCGTCATGCCTCCAGGGTACGGCCCTGGAGGCACCCGCCCGCCGTGCCCACGACGCCTGCCGGCACGAGGCCGTACAGGAACTTTCCGCACGCATCTGCTGTGCTTGGGCGCATGACCTCCAGCCCGGCCCCGCGGCCCACGCCCCCAAGACCGCCGAGAGGCCTCGTCGCACGCAGGCGCGACGAGACCCACCGGGTCGCCTCCCCGCTCGAGCTCTTCTTCGACCTGTGCTTTGTCGTGGCCATCGCACAGGGGGGCGCCGAGCTGGTGCACTCCCTGGCGGAGGGTTACGTCGGACAGGGCGTACTGAACTACGCGATGGTCTTCTTCGCCATCTGGTGGGCCTGGATGAACTTCACCTGGTTCGCCTCGGCCTACGACAACGACGACGCCCTCTACCGGATCGTCACCCTCGTCCAGATCTCCGGTGTCCTGGTGCTGGCCGCCGGGGTGACACAAGCCTTCGAGCACCATGATTTCACCGCCGTCTTCATCGGCTACGTGATCATGCGGCTGGCGATGGCCGCACAGTGGCTGCGGGCGGCACGGACCGCCGAGGGCGCCGAGCGGCGCACCGCGCTGCGGTACGCGGGAGGCGTGCTGGTCTGCCAGGTCGGCTGGACCGGCCTGGTGCTCCTGCCGGCACACGCCCGTCCCTGGCTGTTCCTGGTGATGGTGATCGCGGAACTGTGCGTACCGGTCTACGCGGAGCGCTCCTTCACCACGAGCTGGCACCCGCACCACATCGCCGAACGGTACGGCCTGTTCACGATCATCGTGCTCGGCGAGACAGTCGCCGCGGCCACGGTCGCGGTGAAGACGGCCGTGAACGAGCACGACGCGCTGGGCGAGTTGCTGCCGATCGCGGCCGGCGGTCTGCTGATCGTGTTCTGCGCGTGGTGGATCTACTTCGTGGTGCCGATCCACGGGTATCTGCACACCAGCAGAGAGTCGTTCCTGTGGGGCTACGGCCACTACCTGATCTTCGCCTCGGCGGCCGCGATCGGTGCCGGCCTCGAACTGGCCGTGGAGCAGACGGTGGGCCAGGCGCACATCTCCGCCCTGGCCGCCTCGGCCGCCGTGACGCTGCCCACGGCCCTCTACCTGGTCGCCCTCTGGGCGCTGCACGCACGGCACTTCAAGGTGGGCATCGCCCAGCAGTCGGTCCTGCCCGCCACGGCGCTGCTGGTGATCTGCTGCACCTTCCTCGGCACGTGGGCGGTGCTCACGACGGGCCTGGTGCTGGCGCTGGGGGTGGCGGCCGGCTCGACACTGACGGCCCGTAGGCACACCGGACGGGACCGTACAACCGGAACCGCCCCGACCGCATGACGCAACGGCCCGCGGGGCGTCGGGCGGAGCGACACTGATCCTCATGACAGTCGACGCTTTGACCGATGTGACCGGTGTGCGGGTGGGGCACGCGACACGCACCGGAGACGGATGGCTCACCGGCACCACGGTCGTGCTCGCCCCGCAGGGCGGGGCCGTCGCCGCCGTGGACGTGCGCGGCGGCGGCCCCGGCACCAAGGAGACCGACGCCCTCGACCCGCGCAACCTGGTGCAGCGGGTCGACGCGATCGTCCTGACCGGCGGCAGCGCGTACGGGCTGGACGCGGCGTCGGGGGTGATGGCCTGGCTGGAGGAGCAGGGGCGCGGAGTGTCCGTGGGAACGGACCCGGCGCACGTCGTGCCGGTGGTGCCCGCCGCCTGTGTCTTCGACCTGGGACGCGGCGGCTCCTTCCGGGCCAGGCCGGACGCGGCGACCGGGCGGGCCGCGGTCGAGGCGGCCGCGGCGGCCGCGCCCGGCGCCCCCGTGCCCGAAGGGTGCGTGGGCGCGGGCACGGGAGCGGTGGCCGGGGCGCTCAAGGGCGGGGTCGGCACCGCGAGCGCCGTCCTGGAGTCGGGGATCACGGTGGCCGCGCTGGTGGTGGCCAACGCGGCGGGCTCGGTGCTGGATCCGGAGACCGGCGTGCTCTACGGGGAGTTCTTCCAGGGGCGTGTGGACTATCCGTCGGCGCAGGTGCACCGGGCCGCGCGCCTGCGTCTCGCCGAGGCCGCGCGCGAGGACACGCCTCCTCCGCTGAACACGACGCTCGCGGTGGTCGCCACCGACGCCCGGCTGTCGAAGGCCCAGGCACAGAAGCTGGCGGGCACGGCCCACGACGGGATCGCGCGCGCCGTACGGCCGGTGCATCTGCTCCACGACGGGGACACCGTGTTCACCCTGGCGACGGGGGCACGCCCGCTCGACAGCGAGCGCCCGCGCGCCCTGAACGAGCTCCTCGAAGCGGGCGCGGACCTCGTGACACGGGCGATCGTGCGCGCCGTGCGGGCGGCGGAGCCGGTGGACGGACCGGGGGGCGCGTGGCCGTCGTACGAGACGCTCTACGGGACGGAGGCCGGCCGGGGCGGCGGCCGGAAGCGCTGACAGGCCAGCGGCCACGGCGACACGAGCACCGGCACCGGCACCGGCACCGGCACCAAAATCGCCTGTTACCCGGGGAGTTGATGACGGATTCCACATGGGACTGTCCTGGTTCTGTCACGTGACGCCGTTCCGGGCGACGGCCGGGAACCCCCCTCGTGCCGGGTCACTCCTTCTCCACGTATGTGAGCGGAACCCGTACACCACACAGACCTGGAGCAGATCGTGACAACGCCGAAGAAGTCAGCGCGGCGCGTACTGGGGGCCTGTGCCGCCCTGATCGTCGGCACCCTCACCCTCACCGCCTGCGGCGGCGACGCCAACGCCGGGACCGCGGACGACAAGGGCGGCACGAGCGCCGCCAGGACGTCCACGGCGAAGATCGCCATCTCGGCCGCGGACGGCTCGACCGGCGCGTCGGTCAACTCGACCGGCGTGCGGGTCAGCGGCGGCACCCTGACCGACGTGAAGATGACGGTCGCGGGGACCGGGCAGGCCGTGGACGGCTCGCTGTCCGCCGACGGCGGCAGCTGGAAGCCGAAGAACCGGCTGGAGCGCGGGACCAAGTACCGGATATCGGCGACCGCGAAGGACTCGGACGGCCGTACCTCCGCCGCGAACTCCATCTTCACCACCGTCTCGTCGGCGAACAGCTTCATCGGCACGTACACGCCCGACGACGGCACGACGGTCGGCGTCGGGATGCCCGTGTCGTTCACCTTCGACAAGGCCATCACCGACACGAAGGCCGTCCAGTCGCACATCAAGGTCACCTCCAGCAGCGGGCAGCAGGTGGTCGGGCACTGGTTCGGCGCGCAGCGGCTGGACTTCCGCCCCGACCACTACTGGAAGGCGGGCTCCAAGGTCACGATGAACATCGATCTGGACGGCGTGCAGGGCGCCGACGGCGTCTTCGGGGTGCAGAAGAAGACCGTCACCTTCACCATCGGCCGCTCTCAGGTCTCCACGGTCGACGTCGACACGCAGACCATGACGGTGGTCCGCGACGGCCAGACCCTCAAGTCGGTCCCGATCTCCTCGGGCAGCCCGGAGCACACCACGTACAACGGCCAGATGGTGATCTCCGAGAAGTTCACGGAGACCCGGATGGACGGATCGACGGTCGGCTACGGCGGCGAGTACAACATCTCGGACGTGCCGCACGCGATGCGCCTGACCAACTCCGGCACCTTCGTCCACGGCAACTACTGGTACCAGAAGTCCGCCCCGCCCTTCGGGCAGTCCGGCACCAGCCACGGCTGCGTGGGACTCCAGGACGTGGAGGGCGCCCAGGGCGACACGCCCGCCAAGTGGTTCTACGACAATTCGCTCATCGGGGACGTCGTGGTGGTCAGGAACTCCCCCGACAAGACCGTGGCGCCGGACAACGGACTCAACGGCTGGAACATGCCGTGGGACGAGTGGACCGCGGGCAGCGCCGTCTGACGGCAGGCCTCCCGGTCGCGCCGAAAGATGAGAAATTCCTTTTGACCAGCGGTTTTTGACGGTTCGACGGGCCGCACGGGAACTCCTCGCGCGGCCCGCGCGTTTTCCTGGCGTACGTTTTCCCGGTTCCCGGACATGATGTCCGACCGAGGGGCTACGGTATGCACCCACAAGGTGACATGCAGCAACGCCAGGAGAAACCTTGAGCGTTCCGTACGAGACCGCAGCGTACGAACCACCCGAGTCGCCCGAGTCTCCGGAAGAGCACCTCGCGCGACTTCTCGGTCGTGCCCTGAACTCCTTCGAGCTGCCCGACGAAGTGATCCGGCGTCTCGACTGCGCGCTGGCGCACGACAGTTCGCTGCACTCCGCGCACCACAGCGCGGGGCTGCACCGCGAGACCTACCGGCACACCTGGCTGCTCGCCGACGGCTCGGCACTGACGCTGTGGGAGCTCGTCCACAACACCGCGGCGGGCAGCGACCCGCACCACGAGGTGTACGTCGACGAGGAGGAACTGCGCACCGCCACTTCCCGGCTTCCCTTACCGCCGGACGCCCCCGACTTCGAACTGCCGGTGCTGGTACAGCTCTCGCCGATCCCCCAGCCGCGGCACGCCTACACGCCCGACGACTCGGCGGACCACGCGCGTCGGCTGCTGCGCCGGGCGGAGAACCCGGACCGCCCGGGCCCGGACACGGCCGAACTGCTGGCGTCGGCGTTCGCCCACCAGATCACCCAGGCCTTCGGCCGCCCTTGCCGCGCGGGCCGGATCGGCCTGTGCTTCGCGCTCTACGAGCACGCGTTCCTGCTGCGGGACGGCCAGGAGATCGCTCTGTGGGAGGTCGAGCACACGGAGACGCCCGACGGCCGGCACATGTGCGAGGTCTACCCGAGCGAGGACGCGGCCCGCGAGGCGATGGAACGGCGCGCGGCACGCCACTCCTGACGGACACGGCACGTCCCGACGGACACGGCACGCCGCCTCCGACGGACGCCACGAAGCCCGCCCGGGGTTCGGCCCGCCCGGTCAGCCGCCCGCGCCGAACCGCCTGACCAGGCCCGCGAAGGCGTCCTCCTCCGCCGGAGTCAGCTCCACGGACTCCAGTTGCGGGCCTGCCTGCCGCTGGGCCGGAAGCGCGGACAGCACCGAGGGTGCGGGCAGCACGGGGAAGGCGGCCAGGTCGGCCCGGCGACCGGAACGCCACCCGGAGGTCCCGCCGCGGCCCTCGCCGGGACCGCGCCGCAGGACGCGGGTCAGGCACATCACCCAGACGACCGCCGCCGCCAGGGCGAGCACCGCCACACCGGCCAGCTGAGGGATCGAGAGATGCTCTGGCATGCGGTCCAGTAGACACCAGCGGTCGCGCATCAGGCCCGTACCGTGACGCATCTCGCAGACACGGCAGTTGTCGCAGTTGCGGCAGACGCGGCGATTACGACAGTCGGTAAGTCCTCCGACACCTGCGGAAGATCGGTGCGGACAGGTGCAGACAGGTGCCGGGCAACTCGCATCACCCCGGAGGGACATGCGGACGGCCGCGGTTCCCGGTCTCCCGGGAAC
>NZ_JBEOWS010000154.1:0-21282 GCF_040296125.1 Streptomyces sp. NPDC002265
GGCCGGCCTGCGGCCGGGCAGGAAGGCGGCGAGGACGAAGGCGAGGGCGGCGGCGCCCGCGCCGAGGGCCATGACGACCTTGAAGCCGTTCTCGGACGGCAGCTCGTAGCCGCCGAGGTTCATGGTCATGTTGGCCAGGATCACTCCGGCGACGGCGCTGGACACCGAGGTGCCGATGGACCGCATCAGGGTGTTGAGGGCGTTCGCCGCGGCCGTCTCGGACGGGTCGACGGCGCCCATGATGAGCGCGGGCATCGCGCCGTAGGCGAAGCCGACACCGGCGCCGATGATGCAGGACACCAGGACCAGGTGCCAGACCTCGGACATCAGGACGATGTTCAGGCCGTACCCGGCGGCGACGATCACGGCGCCGATCATCAGGGTGACCTTCGGGCCCCTGGCCTTGGTGATGGCCGCGGACGCCGGGGCGAACACCATCATGACCAGACCCTGCGGAGCCATGACCAGACCGGCGGTCATCATCGACTTGCCGAGGCCGTAGCCGGTCTGGGTGGGCAGCTGGAGCAGCTGCGGCAGGACCAGCGCCATCGCGAACATCGAGAAGCCGAAGGCGATCGAGGCGAGGTTGGTGAACAGGACCTGGCGGCGGGCGGTGGTGCGCAGGTCGACCAGCGGGGTCGCGGTGCGCAGCTCGAAGAAGCCCCAGGCGACGAGGACCACGACCGCGACGGCGAACAGGCCGAGCGTGGTGCCGCTGCCCCAGCCCCAGTCGCCGCCCTTGGAGACAGCCAGCAGCAGGGAGACCAGTCCGGCCGCCATGCCGAGCGAGCCGACGAAGTCGAAGCGGCCGCCGGTGCGCACCGCGGACTCCGGCACGAAGACCAGGACCAGTCCGAGGGCGACGACGCCGAGGGTCGCGGAGGTCCAGAACAGGACGTGCCAGCTGAAGTTGTCGGCGATGAAGGCCGCGGCGGGCAGGCCCAGGGCACCGCCGACGCCCAGCGAGGCGCTCATCAGGGCGATGGAGCCGGCGAGCTTCTCCGCCGGCAGTTCGTCGCGCATGATGCTGATGCCGAGCGGGATGACCGCGGCGGCCAGGCCCTGGAGGGCGCGGCCGACGATCATCGGGACCAGCGAGTCGCTGAGCGCGCAGACCACCGAGCCGAAGACCAGCAGCACGACGCTGACCAGCAGCAGCCTGCGCTTGCCGAACATGTCGCCGAGCCGGCCGGCGACGGGGGTGGCCACGGCCGCGGCGAGCAGGGTGGCGGTGACCGCCCAGGCCGCGTCGGACGCGGAGGCGTGCAGGTACTTCGGCAGCTCGGGGACGATCGGGATGACCAGGGTCTGCATCAGCGAGACGACGATTCCGGCGAAGGCCAGGACCGCCACCACTGCGTTCGACCTCGGCGGGGCGGATCCCCCGGCGGCTGCGGGCCGGACAGGAGCGTCGGACATGAAGAGGCCTCCGTGGGAGCGGGACGAACGGGCACACCAATGTGCTTGACTCAGGCAACCTTAGGTCGATTGATTGACTTAAGCAAGCGAAAATTTGTGCGCCCTGCCTACGCCCAGCCCCGGGGAGGCGAGGCGCCCGAGCCCTACCGCGGGTCCGGGGTCGGCCCGTACCGCGCGATCACCTCGCGGGTGCGCTCCTCGTCGAGTTCGTAGACGGTCTCGTGGGCCCTCGGGTCGCGCGCGTGGAAGGTGTGGAACATCGGCCCTGCCGCCCCGCCCAGCTCCACCAGCGAGGCCGAAGCTCCGCGCACCGCGCGTTCGGTGCCCGGCCGGGTCGTCAGGTCGATGCGGTTGACCACGCCGGGCGTGACCCACACCGGCACGCCCGCCAGGAAGCCGGACAGCTGGAGATGGAAGTGCCCGGCGAGCACGACCCGTACGTCCGTCCCGCGGATCGCGTCGGCCAGGACGTCCGCGTCGAGCAGGCCGAAGGCCCGCTGGGTCGGCACGTCCAGACAGATCGGCGGGTGGTGCAGCGCGAGCACGGTGCCGTGCCGCGCGGGCACGGCCAGCACCTCGCGCAGCCAGGCGAGCTGGGTCTCCCCAAGCCGCCCGTAGACCTCGCCCGGCACCAGCGAGTCCAGCGTCACGAAACGGTGGCCGTCCACCTCGCCGACGGCGGCCCGTTCGGCCCCCGGCAGCACGGCGGCGGCCCGGTCCGTCCCGTCCGGGCCCAGATGTCCGCTGCCCAGCACCTTCGCGAAGGCCTGGCGCTCGTCGTGGTTGCCGGTGGTGTAGAAGACCGGGGCGTCCCAGGTCCGTGCGAACTCGCCCACGGCCTCCCGCACGGTCGTGTACGCCTCCACCGCGCCGTCGTTCGCCAGGTCGCCGGTGACCACGACCGCGTCGATGTCACGCTGCCCGGCCAGCTCGGCCAGCATCAGCCGCAGGGACCCGGTGGCGTCCACGCCGTGCCGGTTGGGCTCGTCGGTCCGCTCCACATGGGTGTCGGACAGATGCAGGATCCTCATCCGCCGCACGCTAACGGGAGTCGGGGCCCACGGCCAGAGCGCGTCCGCGGGCCCCGACGGCTCAGCTGAGGGTCTTCAGCGCCGCCGCGTCGTACGGCTTCAGCTCGTCGAAGCGGTCGGCCAGGACCTTCGCCGCCCACTGCGGGTCCTGGAGCAGCGCGCGGCCGACGGCCACCAGGTCGAACTCGTCGCGCTCGAAGCGGTCGAGGAGGTTGTCGATGCCTCGCACCGGGGAACCCTCGCCGACGAACGCGTTGATGAAGTCGCCGTCGAGGCCGACCGAGCCGACGGTGATGGCGGGCCTGCCGGTCAGCTTCTTCGTCCAGCCGGCCAGGTTGAGGTCGGAGTCGTCGAACTCCGGGACCCAGTAACGGCGGGTGGAGGCGTGGAAGGCGTCGACACCGGCCGCGGCGAGCGGGGCCAGGATCGCCTCCAGCTCCTGCGGGGTCTCGGCGAGCCGGGCGTCGTACTGCTGCTGCTTCCACTGCGAGTAGCGGAAGATGACGGGGAACCGGGGCGAGACCGCCGCGCGCACCGCGGCGACGATCTCCGCGGCGAACTTCGTCCGGGCCACCGGGTCGCCGCCGTAGGCGTCCGTGCGGCGGTTGGTGCCCGCCCACAGGAACTGGTCGATCAGATAGCCGTGCGCGCCGTGCAGTTCGATGCCGTCGAAGCCGATGCGCTCGGCCTCGGCCGCCGCCTTGGCGAACGCCTCGACGACGTCGTCCAGGTCCTGCTGGGTCATGGCCTGGCCGGTGACCTCGGCGCCCTCCTTGTAGAGGCCGGAGGGGCCGACCGGCGGGGCGTCCGCGACCGGCGGCTGGCCCGCCCGGCGCACCATGCCGATGTGCCACAGCTGCGGCACGATCGTCCCGCCCGCCGCGTGCACGGCGTCGGTGACCTTCGCCCAGCCCGCCAGCTGGTCCTCGCCGTGGAACCGCGGCACCCGGTCGCTGTAACCGGCCGAGTCGTGGCCGACGTACGTCCCCTCGGTGACGATCAGGCCGACGCCCGCGGCGGCGCGGCGGGCGTAGTAGGACACCACGTCCTCGCCCGGGACACCGTCCGGGGAGAACTCGCGCGTCATCGGCGCCATCACGATGCGGTTCGGGACGGTGAGGCCGTTGATTTCGACGGGCCGGGACAGGATCTCGGCCGCACGGGAGGCGGCGGACTCGGTGACGCTCACGTGGGGGGGCTCCTCGGGAAGTGACGATAGACCGGACGGTATGTGCATACGCATGAATCGCGTGCCAACCTCAACGGAACCGCCACCCCTCGCATTCCGGCAGCCCGCCGACGCGCCCTGTGATCCCGGCCACGCCGGATACGGCACCGGCCCGGCGTCCGACCGCCCAGGGCCCGTCCGGGCCGGGAAAGCCGGGCCGGGAAAAGCCCGAGGGCGGTACCTCCCGTCGCCGGGAGGTACCGCCCTCGGTCAAGGACGCGGATCGACAGAGTCGATCAGAAGTCCATGTCACCGCCCGGCATGCCGCCGCCGGCCGGGGCCGCGGCCTTCTCCGGCTTGTCGGCGATGACGGCCTCGGTGGTGAGGAACAGCGCGGCGATGGAGGCGGCGTTCTGCAGGGCAGAGCGGGTCACCTTCGCCGGGTCGATGATGCCTTCGGCGATCATGTCGACGTACTCGCCGGTGGCCGCGTTCAGGCCCCAGCCCACGGTCAGGTTGCGGACCTTCTCGACCACGACGCCGCCCTCGAGACCACCGTTGACGGCGATCTGCTTCAGCGGGGCCTCCAGGGCGAGCTTCACGGCGTTGGCGCCGGTCGCCTCGTCACCCGAGAGCTCGAGCTTCTCGAACACCGCGGAGGCCTGGAGCAGGGCCACGCCACCACCGGCGACGATGCCCTCCTCGACGGCCGCCTTCGCGTTGCGGACGGCGTCCTCGATGCGGTGCTTGCGCTCCTTGAGCTCGACCTCGGTGGCGGCACCGGCCTTGATGACGGCCACGCCGCCGGCCAGCTTCGCCAGGCGCTCCTGGAGCTTCTCGCGGTCGTAGTCCGAGTCCGAGTTCTCGATCTCGGCGCGGATCTGGTTGACCCGGCCCTGGACCTGGTCGGCGGAGCCGGCGCCGTCCACGATCGTGGTCTCGTCCTTGGTGATGACGACCTTGCGGGCGCGGCCCAGGAGGTCCAGGGTCGCGTTCTCCAGCTTGAGGCCGACCTCCTCGGAGATCACCTCGCCGCCGGTGAGGATGGCGATGTCGTTCAGCATCGCCTTGCGGCGGTCACCGAAGCCCGGGGCCTTGACGGCGACGGACTTGAAGGTGCCACGGATCTTGTTGACGACCAGGGTCGACAGGGCCTCGCCCTCGACGTCCTCGGCGATGATCAGCAGCGGCTTGCCCGACTGCATGACCTTCTCCAGGAGCGGGAGCAGGTCCTTGACGGAGCCGATCTTGGAGTTGGCGATCAGGATGTACGGGTCGTCGAGCGACGCCTCCATCCGCTCCATGTCGGTGGCGAAGTACGCCGAGATGTAGCCCTTGTCGAAGCGCATACCCTCGGTGAGCTCCAGCTCCAGACCGAAGGTCTGGGACTCCTCGACGGTGATGACGCCTTCCTTGCCGACCTTGTCCATCGCCTCGGCGATGAGCTCGCCGATCTGGGTGTCGGCGGCGGAGATGGAGGCCGTGGAAGCGATCTGCTCCTTGGTCTCGACATCCTTCGCCTGCTCGAGCAGGGCGCCCGAGACGGCCTCGACGGCCTTCTCGATGCCGCGCTTGAGGGCCATCGGGTTGGCACCCGCGGCCACGTTGCGCAGACCCTCGCGGACGAGCGCCTGGGCGAGGACGGTCGCGGTGGTCGTACCGTCACCGGCGACGTCGTCCGTCTTCTTGGCGACTTCCTTGACCAGCTCGGCGCCGATCTTCTCGTACGGGTCCTCGAGCTCGATCTCCTTGGCGATGGAGACACCATCGTTGGTGATCGTGGGGGCGCCCCACTTCTTCTCGAGGACGACGTTGCGGCCCTTGGGGCCGAGCGTCACCTTCACGGCGTCCGCGAGCTGGTTCATGCCGCGCTCGAGGCCGCGCCGTGCCTCCTCGTCGAACGCGATGATCTTGGCCATGTGAAGTGGTCCTCCCGGACTGGGGTGGATTGCTCCGGACCGCGCTGGCGCCCGCGACGGACGGCTCGCACGCCTCGTGGTTCCTTGCCCCACCCGGCCTGCGGGCCTCACCGACCCGGTCCTTCGTTGTCACTCTCACCTTCAGAGTGCTAACGCAATGATTAGCACTCGCCCCTGCCGAGTGCAAGCGCCCTCGGCTGATCCGCAGGTCGCGAGCGACGGCACCCGGACAGGCCGAAGGGCTCGCACCCCACGGGATGCGAGCCCTTCGGCGAAGAACAGAAGAACGTCGCTGCAATAAGTCGGCGCGTGCTTCAGCCGGCCGCCAGCCGGACCATGTCCGCCTGCGGCCCCTTCTGACCCTGCGAGATCTCGAAATCGACCCGCTGGCCCTCTTCCAGGGTGCGGTACCCGTCCATCTGGATCGCGCTGTAGTGGACGAACACGTCCGCACCACCGTCGACCGCGATGAAGCCGTACCCCTTCTCCGCGTTGAACCACTTGACGGTGCCCTGAGCCATGCCTAACTCCCCTATTACTGGCCCTTGCACAGATCCGCACTTCGCGGATCCGGGTCAGACCTCACCCCCCATGGGACGGGGGCGTGCGCCGGAACGCGTCGACCGCGGCTGAATGTATCTGTCCAACTGCCGTCTGCAACAGGTCAATCGGACGAGAAATCCGGGCACGACGAGCTCCCCGAACACCAGCAATTCGCCTTGTTTCAGGGCAACTTGGGCCGGGCATTGGGAGCGAAAGGCGCAAAACACCTGCCCACTTTGGCTACTTCTCGTCGCCCGTGCGGCAGGTCGTGAAGGTCGCAAACCCCGGAATCGGGAGCTGCTTCCCCAACTCTACCGCGCTCAATCACACAGAATTGCCCCCTCCGCTTCTCTCGCGGAGGGGGCAATTCGATGAACACTCGGTAACCGAGGTTACCGAAGGTAATGATCAGCCTCCGGCGACCGCCGGAATGATGGAGACGCCGGCGCCGTCCGGGGTCGCCGTCTGGAGCCCCTGCTCGAAGCGGACGTCGTCGTCGTTCACGTAGACGTTGACGAACCGGCGCAGCTTGCCCTGGTCGTCCAGGACGCGGGCGGCGATGCCGGTGTGGTTCTTCTCCAGGTCGGAGATGACCTCGGCGAGGGTCGCGCCCTCGGCGCTCACCTCGGCGGCGCCGCCGGTGTAGGTGCGCAGGATGGTGGGGATGCGGACGTTGACGCTCATGATGCGAGGCCAGCCTCTCGGAAGGAGTCCAGGTTCGGGCGGATGGTCGCGGTCAGACCGGTGCCGGCCACCGCGTCGAGGGTCTTCAGGCCGTCACCGGTGTTCAGCACGACGGTCGTCAGGGCCGGGTCGAGCAGGCCGTTCTCGATGAGCTTGCGGGTCACGCCCACCGTCACCCCGCCCGCCGTCTCGGCGAAGATCCCCTCGGTCCGCGCCAGCAGCTTGATCGCGTCCACGATCTGCTCGTCCGTCACGTCCTCCACGGCACCGCCCGTGCGGCGCGCGATGTCGAGGACGTACGGCCCGTCGGCCGGGTTGCCGATGGCGAGGGACTTGGCGATGGTGTCCGGCTTCTGGGGCCGTACGACGTCGTGGCCGGCCTTGTAGGCCACCGACACCGGCGAGCAGCCCTCCGCCTGGGCGCCGAAGATCTTGTACGGCCGGTCCTCGACCAGCCCGAGCTTGATGAGCTCCTGGAGCCCCTTGTCGATCTTGGTGAGCTGGGAGCCGGAGGCGATCGGGACGACCAGCTGGTCGGGCAGCCGCCAGCCGAGCTGCTCGCAGATCTCGTACGCCAGGGTCTTGGAACCCTCCGCGTAGTACGGCCGCAGGTTGACGTTGACGAAGCCCCAGCCGTCGCCCGCCGGATCGCCGATCAGCTCGGAGCAGAAACGGTTCACGTCGTCGTAGTTGCCCTCGATGCCGACGAGTTCACCGCCGTAGACCGCGGCCATGACGATCTTGCCCTGCTCCAGGTCGTGCGGGATGAACACGCAGGAGCGCAGACCGGCACGGGCGGCGGCGGCGCCGACGGCGCCGGCCAGGTTGCCGGTGGAGGAGCAGGACAGGGTGGTGAAGCCGAAGGCGCGCGCGGCCTCCAGGGCCTGGGCGACGACCCGGTCCTTGAAGGAGTGCGTCGGGTTGCCGGAGTCGTCCTTCACGTACAGCCCGCCCGTGACACCGAGCTCGCGGGCCAGGTTGTCGGCCTTGACGAGCTGGGTCCAGCCGGGGTTGAGGTTGGGCTTGTCCGCCACGTCCGTGGGGACGGGCAGCAGCGGCGCGTAGCGCCAGATGTTCGCGGGTCCCGCTTCGATCCGCTTGCGCAGCTCCTCGGTCTCGTACCGCGAGAAGTCGTAGGCGATCTCGAGCGGGCCGAAACACTCCTCGCAGGCGAAGACCGGGCCGAGCGGCACGCGGTGTCCGCACTCGCGGCAGGAGAGCGCCGCGGCGGAGCCCAGATCGACGGGGTTCGTGGTGCTTACAGCAGTCTGCGCAGCCATGGAGGCGAGGCCCTTTCTCCTCATCTTCCTCACGACGCACTTCGCCGTGAGACGGATTTGGCACCTTCCCGAGCCGGGAGCCTCGCGTGAACGAGAAACCGACTGGAGGGTTGCCGGGGCTTCATCGGGCCGTATCCCTCTGCCCCTCTGGATGAGCGGTATGAAGTTTTCAGCGGTCGGCCACCCTGGACATGCGATGGTCATCCGCGTTGTTCAAGACTGTAACCGAAGGCCCCGACAGTTGAGAGAGTCGTCCGAACCGCGAGATGCCCGTGCCCGTCAGCCGCTGTCGCGGCCGGCATCCCCGCCCGCCGCGAGCACGCAGAACGCAGAAGGAGCCGCCGCTGTGCTGGAAGAAGTCGAGCGCTGGCTGAGCACACGCTCCTGGTCCGTCAGCGACCGCCCGCTCCACAAGATCCTCGCCGCGAAACGCGCCCGGGGCCAGTCGGTCTCCGTCGTCCTGCCCGCACTCAACGAGGAGGAGACGGTCGGTGACATCGTCTCCGTGATCCGGCACGACCTGATGCAGCAGGTCCCGCTCGTCGACGAGATCGTCGTCGTCGACTCGGGTTCCACCGACCGCACCTCGGCGGTGGCCGCGGCCGCGGGCGCCCGGGTCGTCCACCGCGACGCCATCCTGCCCCGGATCCCGGCCGTGCCCGGCAAGGGCGAGGTGCTGTGGCGGTCCCTCCTGGTCACCGGCGGGGACATCGTCTGCTTCATCGACGCCGACCTCAGGGAGTTCTCCTCCGACTTCGTCTCCGGCATCGTGGGCCCGCTGCTCACCGATCCGGACGTCGACCTGGTCAAGGCCATGTACGACCGCCCGCTGGGCGGGGCGGCCGGCCAGGGCGGGCGGGTCACCGAGCTGATGGCCCGTCCGCTGCTGAACATGCACTGGCCGCAGCTGGCCGGGTTCGTGCAGCCGCTCGGCGGCGAGTACGCGGCCCGCCGCTCCCTGCTGGAACAGCTGCCGTTCCCGGTCGGGTACGGGGTGGAGCTGGGCATGCTGGTCGACTCGCTGCACCTGGTGGGCCTCGACGCGCTCGCCCAGGTGGACGTCGGGGTGCGCAAGCACCGCCACCAGGACGGACAGGCACTGGGCCGGATGGCTGCCGCCATCTACCGCACCGCGCAGCTGCGGATGGCCCGCGGCCACCTGATCCGGCCCTCTCTCACCCAGTTCGAGCGGGGCCGGAACGGCTTCGAGCCGCGCACGTACTCCGTGGACACGGAGGAGCGGCCGCCGATGGCCGAGATCGCCGAGTACAGGTCACGCAAGGTGGCCTGACGGGTGCACGAGGTGACGTTCCCGAAGGGGTCGTATACAAATGTTTCCGGACTGCTGTGGTCCTTCCGCACGTTTGAGCGTTTCCGGGCCGGGCTAGGTTGAGGCGTATGGCTTCCACGCACGTTGCTGAGGTGCTGGTCGCGTCCAACCGCGGCCCGGTTTCGTACGAGGTGGGCGAGGACGGCTCGCTGCACGCCCGCAGGGGCGGCGGCGGGCTGGTCTCGGGCCTGTCGGCCATCGGGCCCGACGCCGGGGCGCTGTGGGTGTGCTCCGCCCTGTCCGACGGCGACCGCGAGGCGGTGCGGCGCGGCGCGGGCGAGCCGGGCGTGCGGATGCTGGACATCCCGGCCGACGTGCACGCCGACGCCTACAACGGCATCGCCAACTCGGTGCTCTGGTTCGTCCACCACATGCTCTACCAGACCCCGCTGGAGCCGGTCTTCGACGCGGAGTTCCGGCGCCGGTGGGTGGCGTACGAGCGGTACAACCGCGCCTTCGCCGAGGCCCTCGCCGAGGAGGCGGTCTACGGGGCGACGGCGGTCGTCCAGGACTACCACCTGACGCTGGTGCCGGGCATGCTCCGCGAACTCCGCCCCGACCTGCGTATCGGCCATTTCTCGCACACCCCGTGGGCGCCGCCGGACTACTTCCGGATGCTGCCGGACGACATCCGGGAACAGATCGTGCGGGGCATGCTCGGCGCGGACCGGCTGGGCTTCCTCACCCGGCGGTGGGCGGGCGCCTTCCTGGACTGCGCGGGCGAGGTGGACCGCGAGCTGATCCGTGCGGCCCGGCCGGAGGGCGAGGGGCCCGGGACGGTCGAACACGCACCGCCCGGCGGCGGCGCGCAGCGCACCACGGTGATCGGTGTGCACGGCCTCGGCGCCGACGCCGACTTCCTGCGCGAGCGCGCCCACCGGGCCGACGTCGGCGAGCGGATGGCGGCGCTGCGGGCGGAGATCGGCGAGGGCCGCAGGACGGTCGTGCGGGTGGACCGGACCGAGCTGTCGAAGAACATCGTGCGCGGTCTGCTGGCGTACCGGCAGCTGCTCGACGACCACCCCGAGTGGCGGGAGCGGGTCGTGCACGTCGCCTTCGCCTACCCCTCCCGGCAGGACCTCGCCGTCTACCGCGAGTACACCGCCGAGGTGCAACGGCTCGCGGACGAGATCAACGCCGGGTACGGGACACCCGGCTGGACGCCGGTCGTGCTGCACGTGAAGGACGACTTCGCGCGCTCGCTGGCCGCGTACCGGCTGGCCGACGTGGCCCTGGTGAACCCGATCCGGGACGGCATGAACCTGGTCGCCAAGGAGGTGCCGGTCGTCTCCGACGAGGGGTGCGCGCTGGTGCTGTCACGGGAGGCGGGGGCGTACGAGGAGCTGGGCGAGGACGCGATCACCGTCAATCCGTACGACGTGACGGGGACGGCGCGGGCGCTGCACGAGGCGCTGGTGATGCCGGTGTCCGAGCGGGCGGAGCGCACGAAGCGGCTGGCCGCCGCGGCGACCGCGCTGCCGCCGGCCCAGTGGTTCCTGGAGCAGTTGACCGCCCTGCGCGGCTGACGGCCCTCACGGCCGCCCGGCCCGCCGCCGGGCGGCCGAAGCCGTCAGCCGAGGTGGGCGGACAGGGCGTGCAGCAGGTCCACGACCCCCTCGGGGCCGTCGACCACCAGGTCGGAGCGTTCCCGCAGGGCGGCCACCTCGTCGCTGCCGCTGCACACCAGGAGGCCGGGGACGCCCTCGGAGCGGAGTTTGTCGACGGCGGCGAAGGCGGGGAGGTCGCCGAGGTCGTCGCCGGCGTAGAGGACGGACTCGGCGCCGATCTCGCGCACGTACTCCGTGAGGGCGACGCCCTTGTCCATGCCCGGCGGCCGCAGTTCCAGGACCATGCGGCCGGGCTCCACGATCAGGCCGTGGCGGGCGGCGAGTTCGGCGAGGGGGGCGCGCAGCGCCTCGAAGGCGGCCCCCGGGTCCTCGGCCCGGCGGGTGTGGACGGCGAGGGCCCGGCCCTTCTCCTCGATCCAGGTGCCCCTCCAGGCCCCGATCGCGTCCAGGAAGCCCGGCAGTTCGGCCCGTACGGCCGCGACGCCGGGGTGCGGCGGCGGGGCGATGACGGCGCCGGTGCCGGCCTCCCAGCGTTCGGCGCCGTAGTGGCCGAGCACGACGAGGTGGTCCAGGCCCGGCACCGCATCGAAGCCGCCGTTCCGTACGGCCACCGCGGGGGGCCGGCCGGTGACGACGGCGACCGCGGCGACCCGCGGCGCGAGCGCGGCGAGCGCGGGCACCGCGTCCGGGTGCGCACGGGCCTGCTCGGGGTCCGCCACGATCGGCGCGAGCGTGCCGTCGAAGTCGAGCCCGATCACCGAGCGCTCCGGGCGGGCGAGGATGGCGTCCAGCGCTTCGCGGCCCGCCGGGGTCGTGGGAGTCGGCAGGGGCCGTGCGGGGTGCGGGGGGTGCGTGTCATGGCTGCCCATACGGCGACCCTATCCACGGGGCGGCGGCCGCACCCCCGACTCGTCGGACCCGGGGGGCGACCGGCCGGTCCGCGCTCAGCGTTCGGCCCGGCGAGAATCCCGCACCCGTCTGAGCCGGTTCACCGTGACCGGGTCCTCGGCGAGGGCCCGCGCGTCGTCGAGCAGGGCGTTGAGCAGCTGGTAGTAGCGGACGGGCGCCAGGCCGAGTTCCTCGCGGATGGCGCGTTCCTTCGCACCGGGGCCGGGGAAACCCCGGCGCTCCAGGGCGAGGATGTCCCGTTCGCGGCGGCCGAGGGCGGCTCCGCGGTCCTGGTCGTCGTCCATGACGGCACCGTAACCGTTCCCGGCGGCCGGGCGGGAGTGCGGCGAGGTCCGGCCCGGGGCACACGCACACCGCCGATCGTCCCGGTCCGGCCCGCCGGGCACGCAGCGCCGCGCTTCGTCCCGACCGCGCCGCTCTTCGCCCGGACCGCTCCGGCCGCTCGTCCGTTTCCCGAATAAAGGTCTATACCGCGCAAGTGGACTAGACCTCTCTTGGGTCCACGGGTCACACTGTCTCCGTGAGACATGTCATCGCCCTCGACGTGGGCGGCACCGGGATGAAGGCCGCTCTGGTCGGGGCGGACACCACGCCGTCCGGGAGGACTTCGCCCGGACCCCCCGTGCTGCTGCACCGGGCGCGCCGGCCCACCGGCCGCGAGCACGGACCCGACGCGGTCGTCGAAGGCATCCTCGACTTCGCCGCGGAGCTGCGCGCCCACGGCGAGCGGCACTTCGGCGAGCCCGCGGCCGCCGCCGGCGTCGCCGTCCCCGGCATCGTCGACGAACAGCAGGGCATCGCCGCCTACGCGGCCAACCTCGGCTGGCGCGACGTACCCCTGCGCGACCTGCTCACCGAGCGGCTCGGCGGCATCCCCGTCGCCCTCGGGCACGATGTGCGCACCGGCGGACTGGCCGAGGGCCGCATCGGCGCCGGCCGGGGCGCCGACCGCTTCCTGTTCGTCCCGCTCGGCACCGGCATCGCGGGCGCCATCGGCCTCGACGGCCGGGTGGAGGCGGGCGCCCACGGCTTCGCGGGCGAGATCGGCCATGTCGTCGTACGGCCCGGCGGCACCCCCTGCCCCTGCGGGCAGCGCGGCTGCCTGGAGCGCTACGCGTCCGCGTCGGCGGTCAGCGAGGCATGGGCCGCCGCCTGCGGACGGCCGGAGGCCGACGCGGCCGACTGCGCGAAGGCCGTCGCGTCCGGCGACCCGAACGCCGTCCGGGTCTGGCGGACGGCCCTCGACGCGCTCGCCGACGGGCTGGTCACCGCGCTCACCCTGCTGGACCCCCGCACGATCGTCATCGGTGGCGGACTCGCCGAGGCGGGGGAAACCTTGTTCACACCGTTGCGGGACGCCGTCCGGCAGCGCGTCACCTTCCAGAAGCTTCCGTCGATCGTCCCCGCGGCACTCGGGGACACCGCCGGCTGCCTGGGCGCGGGGCTCCTCGCCCGGGATCTCCTGACCACCACTGACCCCTCGGAGGTAACCGCCTGATGGCCACTAGGAAGGTGCTCACCGGCGCCCGGGTGGTACTGCCCACCGGGACCGTGGACGGCGGCCGAGTCTTCGTCGAGGGCACCCGGATCACCGGCCCGTCCCCGGCCGACGCGGAGACCGTGGACGTCAG
This sequence comes from Streptomyces sp. NPDC002265, assembly GCF_040296125.1. NCBI lineage: Bacteria > Bacillati > Actinomycetota > Actinomycetes > Kitasatosporales > Streptomycetaceae > Streptomyces > Streptomyces sp. NPDC002265. The sequence goes on from NZ_JBEOWS010000154.1 coordinate 13,483, forward strand.
CGGCCACTGGCTGGTCCCCGGCTTCGTCGACATCCACAACCACGGAGGCGGCGGCGCGTCCTTCTCCGGCCCGGCCGAGGACGTCCTGACGGCCGTCCGCACCCACCGCCGGCACGGCACCACCACCCTCGTCGCCTCCACCGTCACCGACGACATGGACATCCTGACCCGGCAGGCCGGACTGCTGTCCGAGCTGGCCGAACAGGGCGACATCGCGGGCATCCACTTCGAGGGCCCGTTCATCTCGCCCTGCCGCAAGGGCGCGCACTCCGAGGCGCTGCTGCGCGACCCCGAGCCGGCGGAGGTCCGCAAGCTGGTCGACGCGGCCCGCGGCCACGCGAAGATGGTCACCCTCGCCGCCGAACTGCCGGGCGGCATCGACTCCGTACGCCTGCTGGCCGAGCACGGGGTGATCGCGGCGATCGGCCACACGGACGCGACGTACGAGCAGACGGTGGAGGCGATCGAGGCGGGCGCGACCGTCGCCACCCACCTCTTCAACGCGATGCCCGCGCTCGGCCACCGCGCACCGGGCCCGATCGCCGCCCTCCTGGAGGACGAGCGCGTCACGGTCGAGCTCATCAACGACGGCACGCACCTGCACCCGGCCGCCCTGGAACTGGCGTTCCATCACGCGGGCCCGGACCGGGTCGCGTTCATCACCGACGCGATGGACGCGGCCGGCATCGGCGACGGCCGCTACATGCTCGGCCCGCTGGAGGTCGAGGTCAGCGAGGGCGTGGCCCGGCTGGTGGAGGGCGGCTCCATCGCGGGCTCCACCCTGACCCAGGACCGCGCGTTCCGGCGGGCGGTGACGGTCGACCACCTCTCCGTGGAGCACGCGGTCGCCGCCCTCTCCGCCAACCCGGCCCGGCTGCTGGGGATGTACGACCGGGTCGGCTCCCTCGAACCCGGCAAGGACGCCGATCTGGTGCTCCTCGACGCGGACTTCGCCCTCAAGGGCGTGATGCGCCGGGGCGAATGGGTGATCGATCCCCGACTGGCTCCAACTACCCGACGCTAAGGCGTCGGGCTTGCGCAACGGGCGCCACTGGCGGTGGCACTGCGTTCGCGTCCGGCCCCGCCCCGCTGACGCGGTGGCGGGGCGGGGGCCGTTGAACGGGCCCCGCGTCGCCACAACTCCCACGCCCTGGCGCGGATGTTGCGGGAGCTGTTCCGGTCTGCGTGATCAACGAATCCGCAGTACCGGCAAGCGAACCAGGCCTGGGAGACCCGGTTCGCCCTGTCGATGTGGCCGCACTCGGCGCAGGTGCGGGAGGTGTACGCCGGATCGACGTACACCACCGGCACGCCTGCCTTGCGTGCCTTGTACGGTCTCCGAGCGAACTGCCCTCCCCGGCGCCGCCGGAGATGACACCCGGCTGCTCAGCGACCGAACACCCAACAGCGACACGGCACGCTCCAAGCCGCACCACGAGGAGGGGATTCCTCTCAGGACCGAAGTCCTGAAGTTCCCCGCCAGAACAGGCTGAAATGTCCACCTCAGGAGACGGTGGCCGACCCGAGGACTGGGCCGACCGCCGTCTCTTTGGCATGATCAGGCCTCTGGGCAAGGCGACACGGCAGGCGTGTGCCTGATTTCTTCGGGGGGAGGTCGCTCCGGGTGATTCTCACGGTCACGCTGAACACCGCTCTCGACATCACCTATCGCGTACGGTCCCTGCGGCCGCACACCTCCCACCGGGTCTCCGAAGTACTGGAACGTCCCGGCGGCAAGGGCCTGAACGTGGCCCGCGTGCTGGCCGCGCTCGGCCACCCGGTGACCGCCACGGGCTTCGTGGGCGGCGCGACGGGCCAGGTCGTGCGGGAGCGGCTCGCGGACACGGCCGGCGTCCGGGACGCCCTGGTCCCGGTCTCGGGCCCGACCCGGCGCACGGTGGCCGTGGTCGACCAGCACTCCGGTGACACCACCCAGCTCAACGAGCCCGGCCCGCTCATCGCGCCGGGCGAGTGGGCCGCCTTCCAGGACACGTACGCGGAGCTGCTCCGCGATGCCGACGCGGTGGCCCTGTGCGGCAGCCTGCCGCCGGGGGTGCCGGTCGGGGCGTACGCGCTGCTGGTGCGGACCGCGCGGGCGGCCGGGGTGCCCGTCCTGCTCGACACCAGCGGCGAACCGCTGCGCCGGGGCGTCGCGGCCCGCCCGGACATCGTCAAGCCGAACGCCGCGGAACTCGCCGAACTCACCGGCTCCCACGAGCCCCTGAAGGCGACCCAGGACGCCCGCCGCCGCGGCGCCCAGTCGGTGGTCGCCTCTCTCGGCCCCCAGGGCCTGATCGCGACCACTCCGGAAGGCCGCTGGCGGGTCGCTCCGCCTCGCCGGGTGCACGGCAATCCGACCGGCGCGGGCGACTCGGCGGTCGCGGGGCTGCTGTCGGGCCTCGTGGAACACCTGCCGTGGCCCGCGCGGCTGGCCCGGGCGGCGGTCCTGTCGGCGGCGACGGTACTGACGCCCGTGGCGGGCGAGTTCGACCGGACGGTGTACGAGGAGCTGACGGGTCAGGTCTCGGTCACGGAGGAGAGCAGCGCGGCCTGAACACGGCCCGGGACGGACACCCCGGGCCGGGGCCCGGGGTGAACGCGTCCTGGTGCCGCCGCTGCCCTAGTTCTTGACCTTGCCCTTCTTGACCCAGAGCTGGTCGAGCAGGACGTTGCACTTGTCGCCGTCCTGGCAGGACAGCGTGATGGTGTTGGTGCCCTTGGTGAGGGTCGGGTAGGCGTAGGTCTGCGTCCAGCCCTTCTCGAAGTCACCGTCGGCGGCGTGCGCGAAGTTGCCCAGGTTGAGCTTGGTGCCGAACTGCTTGCCGTTGAACGTGAGGGTCATCGACTGGTCCTGGCCCGGCACGCTGTAGTGCGCGAAGAGCGTGTAGTCGCCGTCCTCGGGGATGCCGTCGACGGTCCAGGTGACGGAGCTGCCGACCTGGTTGAGGTTGCCGACGTAGATGCCGCCGTCCGCCTGGGCGCCCTTGACGTCCGAGGCCAGGGCGGCACCGCCGTCCAGCCGCAGCGCCTTCGCGTCGACCGTCGGGAGTTTGGCCTCCTCGGCGGGCTCGTCGCCGCCGGACTCGCTGGGCGAGGCGCTCGCGGAGTCGGTGGGCGCGGTGGAGGTGTCGCCGCCCGCCTTGTTGTCGTCGTCGCCGCCGCCGGTCATCGCCACCGCGATGCCGATGACCACCGCCGCGACCACCGCGATCGCACCGATCAGCAGACCCTTGGTGTTGGGACCGCGGCCGTTGCCGGCGCGGCGCGTCGGCTGCTGGGGAGCGGTGGGCGGGCCCCCGGGGTACGACTCGGGCGCCGCGTAGTGCGAGTTCGGCTGCCCGTACGCGCCCTGCTGGGGCACGCCGGCCTGGCCGTACGCGGCGGGCGGCGCCTGCTGGCCGTACTGGCGCTCACCGACCGCCCGCACCCGGCTGACCGAGTTCGGGTAGCCGTAGCCACCGCCGGAGGGCGGCTGAGCTCCGTTGGCCTGCCCGTCGGCGTAGAGGTAACCGAACGGGTCTTCTTCCTCAGGCGTGCTCGCGCCGTTGTTGCCGGGCGTCATCCCTTCGTACTCCTCAACAGGTGCGGGGCGGATGCGGTACACGTTCTTATACGAGTGGAGAATGGCGAGCCTACCCGCTTCTGATGGCCCGAACAGGTGACTCAGGCCGCATCAACCCGATGACCTGCACATCATCCCGCGCGTCTGTGCTGTTTGGGACGAGATCGTTTCTCCACGTACATCCGTTCGTCAGCTGACTTCAAGACCTCGTCCGCGGTCATTCCGCAGTGCGCCCAGCCGATGCCGAAGCTGGCGCCCACCCGGACGGCCCGCCCCTCGGCCCGGATGGGCTGGATGATCTCGTTGCGCAGCCGTACGGCCAGGTCCTCGGCGTCGGCCCGGCCGAGCCCGTCGGCGAGGATCACGAACTCGTCGCCGCCGAGTCGGGCCACCGTGTCGCCGTCGCGGACCTGACGGCTGAGCCGCCGGGCGACCTCGATGAGCACCGTGTCGCCCGCGTTGTGCCCGAACCGGTCGTTGATGGACTTGAAGCCGTCGAGGTCGCAGAAGAGGACCGCGAGGCCCTTGGTGCCGTCGTCCTCGCCCTCCTCGGGGGCGGCGATGTGCACATGGTGGTCGAAGCCGTCGTACGCCTGCGCGCCCGGCCGGAAGTCGAAGCCGTGGCCGTTGGCGTCGAACGCGGCGTGCCCGAAGGCCGCGTCGTGGGAGTCGAGCGCCGCGGGGTGCCCCGACTGCGGGCGGCGGCAGAGCCGGGCGGCCAGCCTGGCCCGCAGTTCGGCGGAGTTCGGCAGTCCGGTGAGGGAGTCGTGGGAGGCGCGGTGGGCGAGCTGGAGCTCGCGGCGCTTGCGCTCCTCGATGTCCTCGACGTGGGTGAGCAGGAAACGCGGCCCGTCGGCGGCGTCGGCGACGACGCTGTTGCGCAGCGAGACCCAGACGTAGGTGCCGTCCCGGCGGCCCAGGCGCAGCTCGGCCCGCCCGCCCTCGGCCGAGGTGCGCAGCAGGGTGCCGATGTCCTCGGGGTGGACGAGGTCGGAGAAGGAGTAGCGGCGCATCGCGGAGGCCGGGCGGCCCAGCAACCGGCACAGGGCGTCGTTGGTGCGCAGGATCCGGCCGTGCTGCTCGCCGCCCATCTCGGCGATGGCCATGCCGGAGGGCGCGTACTCGAAGGCCTGCCGGAAGCTCTCCTCGCTGGCCCGCAGGGCCTGCTGGTCCCGCTCCAGGCGGACCAGGGCGCGCTGCATATTTGCACGTAGACGCGCGTTGCTAATGGCGATGGCGGCCTGGAACGCATACATCTGGAGCGCCTCGCGCCCCCACGCGCCCGGCCGGCGGCCGTTGCGCGGCCGGTCCACGGACAGCACGCCGATCAGTTCGCCGCTGGAGCCGCCCGGCACGGCGGGCGTGAACATCGGCGCGAACAGCCGGTCGGAGGGGTGCCACTCGTCCTCGAAGCGGGGGGCGGGCCCGTCGGTGTACCACTGGGGGACGTCGTCGTCGTCGAGGACCCAGCCCTCGGTGTGGGATATGAAGACCAGGTCGCCCCAGGTCTCGCCCATGCTCAGGCGGCGCTCCCAGGAGTCGCGCGAGCCGACGCGGCCGGTGATGAGTGCCTCGGCGGCCGGGTTGCCGGCGAAGGCGGCGACCACGAGGTCGCCGTCCGGGCGGACGAGGTTCACACACGCCAGCTCGTACCCGAGGGCGCTCACCACGCCCTCCGCGACAGTCTGCAGTGTGTCCGCCAGGCTTCGGGCGGTGTTCATGTCCGCCATGACCTGGTGCAGCTGTCTCAGGGACGCAAGACGGACATAGGGCTCCGACTCGGTCTCCATGCTCGCCCTCCCCCCGAGACTTCGCAGCGAATCAAGGGTTGTCTTCGGCGTACGTCCTTGCAGCTTCCCCGTCACTGAATCACAGCGCGCTGCCCACTCGGTACACAGGGTCAACAATTAATGGCTCTTGTGACTCAAGTCACAGCTGAAGCTGAACAATTCAGTAGAGTTTCTGCATTTCTCCCGTGCGTTTTCTGAACGCAAACTATGTGGGCCTGTGAACAGGATGCGCAAGACGCCACTGTCGATCTTGTAATTGGGCCCTGTCCGCAAGCCGTGCGGCCCGCTTTGCAGCCCCCTTTGCGGCACCTCTTCCACCCGTCTTGCGGCCGTCTTGCAGCGCTCCTTGCAGGCGGTCCCGCCCCGGCCTCGCCGTCGCTCTCCGCGACCGGTCCCCTCGCCGTCTCGGTCCCCGGTCGTAGGTCCGCACTCGGACCGAGGCCCGATGCGCGGCCCGCGGAGCGGAGACTAGCGTTTCCGGCGTGCTGAAGACTTCGCCCGCCGTACCCTCCCCGCTCTCCCCCTCCCCCGGTACCGCCGCCGGGCATGCTGAGGGGGTGAGCAACGACGAGTTCCGCGCCGCGATGGCCCGGCTGGCCGCGGGCGTGGTCCTGGTGACGGCACAGGAGCCGCCGCTCGACCCCGACGACCCCACGGCGCCCGGCGGCGAGGACGTCGGCATGACCGCGACGGCCTTCCTGTCGGTGTCCCTGGACCCGCCCCTGGTACTGGTCAGCCTGCGTACCGGCAGCCGGATGGACGACCTCCTGGACGAGCAGCCCTGCTGGGCAGTCTCCGTGCTCACCGAGGGCCAGCGGCACATCGCCGGCCGGTTCGCGATGAAGGGCCGGATCAGCGACCGGCTGCTGTTCGCGGACCTGCCGTACGTACGGGGCGAGGTCTCCGGCGCGCCCCTGCTGGACGGCGCGCTGGCGACCCTGGAATGCCGTACCGAGCAGCGGGTGGCCGCGGGGGACCACACGCTGGTGATCGGTCGGGTGCTGACCGCACGGGTGCCGAGCGCGGACGGCGGACCCCTGCTGTACTTCCGCGGACGCTACCGGCAGCTCGACTAGGCCCGGTGCGGGCGCCGGGATCCGGTTCGGGTCGGGCCCTAGGACCAGTCGTCAAATTCCCGTGGTCGCCCGGAGGGCGGCCCGCGGCGTCTGGTGCGTGCTCTCGGCGTGCCGGGCGGAAGGCCTCGTACTGGACGTACTCGGGCTTTCGCCCGGTGCGGCGAGAGTGCGTGCCAGGCGTCGTGGGACAGACGGGAATTTGACGGCTGGGCCTAGGCCCAGTCCCGGCCGGACCGGCCGCGCTTGGTGTCCGAGCGCTGCTTCTTCTGCCGCAGCCGCCGCTCGTTGATGCCCCGTGGGATCCGGGTCGGCCGACGCGACTTGGGCGGCGGCGCGGTGGCCTCCGCGAGCAGCGCCGCCAGACGTACGGCGGCGGCCTCGCGGTTGCGCCACTGGGAGCGGTGCTCGGAGGCGCGTACGACCACGACGCCGTCGACGAGGCGGCCGGCCAGCCGCTCCAGCGCCCGCTGCTTCCACACCTCGGGCAGCGCCTTCGTCGCGGCCAGGTCGAAGCGCAGCTCCGCCTGCGAGTCACTGGTGTTGACGTGCTGGCCGCCGGGCCCCGACGACCGCGAGAAACGCCACATGAGCTCGGCCTCGGGGAGCGAGACGGAGCCGCGGACGACATAAGGACCGGACATGCCGTCCATGGTCGCGCGTGTGTCCGGCTCACGTCACGCGAATATGCGGCATCCAGGACGCCGGCGTCCGGGACATCGGTAAAGAAAGTAAAGACACCTGGAACCTTGGGTACGTCTCACGGCGTTCATAGGGGTAGCGGTAGCTTCGTGCCGTACGAAGCCGTGTACGCAACGAGGGAAGGGACTCCCAACAATGGCTGTAAGCCTGTCCAAGGGTGGCAACGTCTCGCTCACCAAGGAGGCTCCGGGCCTGACCGCCGTCACCGTGGGCCTCGGCTGGGACGTCCGCACCACCACCGGCACGGACTTCGACCTCGACGCCTCGGCGATCGCGGTCAACACCCAGGGCAAGGTCTACTCGGACGCCCACTTCGTCTTCTTCAACAACAAGCAGACCCCGGACAGCACGATCGTCCACACCGGTGACAACCGCACGGGTGAGGGCGCCGGCGACGACGAGGCGATCAACGTCAACCTCGCTGGTCTGCCCGCCGACATCGACAAGATCGTCTTCCCGGTCTCCATCTACGACGCGGAGAACCGCTCGCAGAACTTCGGCCAGGTCCGCAACGCCTACATCCGCATCGTGAACCAGGCGGGCGGCAGCGAGATCGCGCGCTACGACCTCTCCGAGGACGCGGCGACCGAGACCGCCATGGTCTTCGGCGAGCTCTACCGCAACGGCGCGGAGTGGAAGTTCCGCGCCGTCGGCCAGGGCTACGCCTCCGGCA
>NZ_JBEOWS010000155.1:0-21205 GCF_040296125.1 Streptomyces sp. NPDC002265
CGAGGCCCTTCACCTGGACCAAGACAGCCGACGAGATCCTCAACTCCCTCGCCGACTACCTCACCAAGGTCGGAACCACCGGCCAGAAAACAGAGCAGAACTAACCCTCAGGATTTCTGGCGCATCACACTAGTGGGCCTGCCCCTATCGTTTGCTGGTTCGCACGCCAACGCATGCGGCATGTCATCCCTGGTCAACGCGGTTGGAGCCAAGCAGACAGGAGCGCCGTCGCGGCGCGGCGGCGATGGTTTTCGGATGGTGTCAGTACGAACGGAACGTACAAGCAATCACCGCTGTACGGTCGACCCATGACGTCTGACGGCAAGGCGACCGAACGATTTCGGCCCAGAGATTCGGGCGGTGATCCGTGGCGGGGTGATGAGCGTCATCGCGTGATGGCCGAAGCGCTGAACCGCTACGGGTTGTGGGATCACCTGTCGGCAGAGCTGCGCGAGTGCGCGATGACCGAGGTCGCGACCGGCTGCTATCCGCTGCATTTCGAGTTTCTTCTCGAGCAGATCGAGTTCTTCGCGGACGGCGAGGAACTGGCCGAGGGCGGGGTCGAGACGTTCCTGCGAGCGCTGGCACCTGCCCTGGCGCGCTACGGCGTGGTGCTGAAGGTCGAGACGATCCGGGACGCCGACGACTACACGGTCTCGATCAACGGGATCCGTTGCGTGGTACTGAGGCCCGAGGACTGGAAGGACGGGGATCCCTGGGCGTTGTCGACCGTCCGCCCCCTGGCCGTCGTCAACCAGCTGCTCGCCGCCGCCGGGCGTAGCGCGCTGCGTGCTCACACCCTCTACGTGGGCGGGAACGAAGGACTCGTCCTCCTGATGGACCCACGAGCCGCCGAGGCGATGCGAAGCAGCGGGCTGTTCCCTGAGCATGAAGTGCCGACGCTGGCCGACGGGGAAGTGAGTGCCCACTGAGGTTGCAGCGGACCCGCAAGGGACTCTCACCCGGACCGACCGGGCGGGACTGCACCGATGTCAGCCGGAACAGGCGGCGATCTGCCCGACGACGGAGAAGCGCTGCTCACACTCCGGGCAGGTCGCCTCGCCGAAGGCATAGGTCAACGCGTGCGCGATCTCCTCATGGCCGTCGGCCCGGGCAAGGTCGTAAAGGCGCCGACCGAGACCCTCCAGGGTGCGGGGATCGGCCGGTTGGAGAGGAAGGGTCTCGACGTCGTCGTCGGAGAGGGCGTAGTCCTCCGTCGTACTGAAGAAGCCCCGTTCTCCGAGAATCACCCACAGCGACGCGCACCCGTCGGGGTCTGGGCACTCGAGCTCGTATTCCTCGCTGACGATGCCCCAGATCAAGTCTTCCGCCCAGTGGATGTCGCCCTCCAGGTTCAGGACCGCCTCGACCAGATGGCAGTAGTCATTCCGGTCGACGGTGACCTGTCGCCACCTGTGTGCGGCGCCCAGCAGGCGTGCGACTTCAGGTGCGTACCGGTGGCGCAGGTTCCGGGTCTCGTGTCGCTGGTCGGACTGGACGAGAAGCGCGCCGGCCAGGTGGAGGGCCGAAGCTGCCGTGTCGGCATGGTCGCCCTGCGCGATGTCGGCCAGCGTGTGCAGCACCAGCGGATCGGCGACCTCCAGAGAGCCGTTGTGGTAGAGCTCCGTCCAAAGGTCGCTCCAAGCCTGACTGTCCCGACCCGTGGCGGCACGCTCCAGCAGGGCCCTCAGGCGGTCGGAATCGGCGTCGTCCGCGCGGGGGACAGGTGAACTCGTCGTCATCTCGAACATCCAAGCAGACGACATCGATTACGACCGCGCACATCCCTTCGGACATCACGCTGGACCGACGGAACCGACACCCCATCAGAGACCAGCGCGGTCACGTCACCTCATCAACATCACCCTCGGCTACCCCTCAAGGGTCTCGATAGAGTCGGGGTGATGACTGGGAACCGAGGCCGTTGGCCGAAGATCGATGAGGAACGCGGCGTCGAGGACGTGACTCTCCTGATCCTGGAGTGGCTGGGCGAGCAGGGCGTGAACGCCGTGATCAGGATGGACGCCGAGAGACTGGCTGACAACGCGCCGGCGTGGACGTTCGCCGCCAGCGGCGGCCCGTTGGCGAATGGGATGCGAGCTGACGGGAGGACTGTACGTCAGTGCATGTCCGTCGCTCTGGCCCGGCTGCGCGACGCCGGCCTGTCGGTTCCGTTTTGATCTCCGGCCGCCGTTCGGCTTCGATCACGATGCCGTCTTCGTCCTTTCGACCGCTCCTTTGAACTGGTTGCACTCGGCTTCTCTGAACTCCACTTTGAATCACGTCAGTTGCAGTTGGTCGAGTGTCCACGCGCTCAAATTGCGTCCTGGTTCTTCTCGATATTCGTCGCTACCCAAGGTCCCCCTTCCTGGTCGTAGGCATACCGAGGCTGATGGCGGCCTTCTGGGACCGCCTGTCGATCTCGATGGTCTCGGCCGGGTAGACCGCCTTGTAGCCCATCGTCGTAGCGAGACTCCTATGCCCGCAGATCACCTGAGCGATGTGCGGTGGCAGGCCGTTCATGATGGCGGCTGTGTTGTATTCCGCAGGACCTCCCGTGATGCAGGTCACTCTCTTTCGTGTTCCCGGAGCCTCGCTGTCAGTGGGGACTGAGATCGTGCCTCCGTGAGCGAATTGGTGGAGCATGTAGATGAGCAGGACCGCGTGTTGGGAGTCGTCGAACGAGGCGAAGCGGAGCGTCAGCACTGGCCGCATCGCATCGCGACGACGATCTGTCGTGATCGGGCAGGACGGATCTTGGTGCTGCGACGGTCCGAAACGCATTCCCGGTTCCCTGGCTACTACGACGTGATGGTGGGTGGCGCCGTGAACGTGGGTGAGTCGTACGAGGAAGCCGCGGCCCGGGAGCTGTCCGAAGAGCTGGGCGTTCGTGTGCCTGTGCGCTTCATGTTCAAGTTCCTTTGCCGGGAGGGGATCGGCCCCGTGTGGTTCGGGGTGCATGAGGCTGTCGTGACTGAACCCCTGATCCCGGACCCGGGCGAGATCGCCTGGCAGGGCTGGCTGACAGAGGCCGAATTGTGCCAGGTCGTCGACCAACGACTCTTCGTTCCGGGAGGACGGAAAGCTCTGGACCGATACCTGCAGTCCGAGTCCGGGCCGGCAACTCAAGAGAGGCGTCTCCCCGGCGATCCGCCGATGTCAGTGGCGACCGCGATGCTGTCGGAGTGATCCCTTGGAACCTGCTGGTCATCGACAAGGCTCTGCGGGCCAGTTGGGCCGCTGACACCTGTTCCCCGGACGACCTCGCCCGCGCCGGCTGGCAGCCCGGCAACCCGGCGTGGGGTCACTGTGACATCACCGCTTTGATAGTGAACGACATCTTCGGTGGCGACCTCATGGTCGGAGAGGTCCACTGCGGCGGGGAACAGCACGGATTTCACTGGTGGAATCGGTTGCCCAGCGGAGTGGACCTCGACCTGACGCACGAGCAGTTCCGTGATGGTCAGACCGTCACCGCAGCCCGGGTCGTCAAACGTCCACCTGGGCCTCTTCCTCGGCGCTGGCAGGAGTATCTCCTTCTGCGCGAGCGCCTCATCGAGCACCTCGGGTCACCTCCCCGAGCCTGCCTGACCCGCGGAGATCGTGCTTCAACTGCACGGCCCGATCACGGTGGTTCGTGGTGCGGGAAGGCGGTTGACCCGGCTGGCCTCGGCGGCGGCATCACGGAGCCGAACGATCTCCTCGTGCTGTGGGGCGAGCCGGGCCAGGGCCCGGGTGCGGAAGTCCGCGAGCTCGTCGATCATCTGTTCCGACTTGGCCAGTCGCTCCCTGAGCTTGGCATTCTCCGCCTTGAGGCGGGTGATCCGGGCTTCGCGGGGGTCGGGAATCTCGCCGGCCTGCTGCAGCGCCTGGACCCGTCGTTCGAACCGCCTCAGGACTTTAGGCCAGCACCTCAACTCAGCGGCGGTGTACGACTTCCCGATGTCGACGACGGCGTGATTCCCCAGTGGCTGTGGTCACGCAATTTCCCCCAGGCCTGGCGGGCTCAGGCATCATCGAACGGTTCGTCACTCCATCTGAATCGGGCGCGACCGTTGCTGATGTGCGGCCGATTGCTGTGGTGGCGCGGGAGTTGTGGATCACGCTGGACACGGTCCGCAAGTGGCGTCGCCGGTTCCTGGCTGCCCGCCCGGACGGGCTGGTGGACGAGCCCAGGACGGGAAGGTCGCCGTAGAGGACGGGCAGTCCATGGGCCTGGGCCTCGACGACGGCCAGTCCGAAGGCCTCCAGCTGGCGCGTGGTGAACACCAGCGCGTCGCTGCTGCGGGTCTACGGGCGCGGCCACGGATCGCGCAAGTCCCCCTCTCCCCGCGACTGGCTGCCGCAGCCCCGATGCGGCCCCTCTCGGCGAAGCGGCAGGCGGCGATGACGGCGCGCCGGATCTGCCCGAAGTACGGAGTCTTCAGGTGCCCCGGTAGATCAGCCGGTCGCCCAGAGTGAGCAGAGCTGGCGCGCCCACGAACCAAACGGGCAGGCGGGTCTCCCGCGGTCCGCCGCTGGTGACCCTGCGGCTCAGGACGGCTGCCGCTGGAAGTCCGATGAGGATCACGGCCGGTGCTCTGAGTCGGGTCCGCTGCCGGCCTCAGAGCACCGCAGTGGCGCTGGGCGCGGAGGTTCAGGCGCGAAGCTGCATGTACTCGAAGACGGAGCCGTCCGGGTGGCGAGCGACGATCCGGGTGCCGTTGGGGACTTCGTTGGGCGCTTCGAGGATCTCGGCGCCCGCCTTGTTGAGGGCTTCGAGAACGGGCGCCAGGGAGCCGACGATGACGGTCCCGTTCTGCGAGACGTAGTTCTCGAGCGGCCCGGAGTAGAGCAGGAAGGGCCCAACGAGTGCCAGCTCAAGATCACGGTACGGGAACCGGCGGACTTCCGTCTCTCCGGTCAATTCCTGGTACAGAGGGATCGCGTCCTCAAGGTTTTCTACCTCAATGTTCGCGACCATTGCGTGGATGTTGCTGCTCATAGTGGTACTCCCTTTTCTGCTTACGGTTCTGGACGGCAGTACCGCCGGTGCGCTTTTGGCGTGCGGCGGCAGATCTGATCACCGACGGTGAAAGTCTTGAATCCCTGAGTGACGTTCGCGTCGGTTCCAGTAGGGCTCTGGTGTGCCCGCGACGACCGCATGTGTGGTCATGTACGCGAGGCCATTCGCGTGGGCTGCAGCCTGGTCGGCGCTTGCCGGATCCAGCGATGCAGGGGCCGCATACCGGGGCATATGCCCTCGGTCGTACGATCAGCAAAACACATATGGACGATCGGGTCAAGAATGGGCGGATGCTGTCGCGCAGGTCACCGTCAGGGCCACCCCGGGGCACCGCTTGCGCGATGATGCCTGGCGCAGATCAGGGGAGACTCCGTCTGACTCGGCTACTTCACGGCCGCGCACGGGGGCGGGCTCGGCCCACGTCTCCCGGACGTCCGCGGACACTCCGACCGGTCGCGACCAGGCCACGCAGACCCAGGCCCTCCTCCGCTGATCCGGCAGGCAGCACCTACGCAGAGGGAGGCAGTGGCGCCGCCGAGGGGAAGAACTGGTGACGTGCCATGGCCACTAGCGTCCGTATCGCGATGGCTCCCACGAGTGCGGTCGCGGCAGCCAGGACGAGGTAGGAGAGAACAAGTTCGCCGGGAGGGTGGCCGGTGCTGGTCCAGTGGAGTCCGGTGGTTGCCACCGTCGTCCAGGAGAAGGTGAAAGCCCAGAAGCCAGGTGTGAACTTCAGGCGGAGAAACAGGGGGAGCAGCCGTACCTGGGCGAGGATCATCAGCAGGCAGTAGCCGGCGAGCACAGCCGCGAGCCGGTCGATACGGTCGTGGTTGAGGGCGAAGCAGGCGACGCTTGCCATGGAGGCGGGTACTACCTCGATGGCGAGCGTCGGCGTGAGGCCCGGCGGCATCGGAGGCCGGAAGAAGAGCCGGGCCAGGATCATGGAGCCCAGGACGACCCACGAGATGATGCCCAGGCCGAACATGACTTCGGCCACGCGCTCCTGCCCGACCTGCACAGCACTGAAGGCGGCAACGAGACCACCGCCGGTGGCGGGCAGAAAGTAGCCTGGGTGAAGCTGGTCCAGCTCGAGCGGGCCGTATATCCATTGCCCGGTGTACCAGCCGGCTGAGAGCAGCGTCAGGACGATGAGGACGTCCACCACTATGCGGCCGGCGTCGGGGGCGTACGGGGCTATTCCCTGCGCTGCGAGGAGCATCGGCGTGATGACCGCCAGTGAGCCGAACGGGCTCCCGACGCTGTCCAGCATGTCGGCCACGAAGGCTCCCCGGACAGACGCTGCGTATCGCAGGTACAGCAGAAGCGTCACGCACCAGACGGCCGCAGCGAGCGCGACCAGGGCACGGCCCACGTCAATCGGCACATGGCCTTCATGGGCTGCTGTGAGCCAGGTGCCGGCCAGGCCGGCGAGGCCCAGAGATATTCCGAAGAAGGCGAGAGGTATGCGCGGCGCGGCCATATCCGAACCTCTGGTTCCCAGGATCATGTCGGGCTTCGCTGGCGTCCGTGGTACGGGACCCGGCCGGGCGAGGACGGCCCCCACGACGCGTTCGCCGCCGGAGAGTCTCGTCCCCGAATCCGTTGGTTCTATCGAGTCTGCATCGACACGAGCTGCACCGCTCGCGCAGTGCGGTGCAGCTCGGGGCATTTGCGAAAGGCAGAAGCCAACGCTCTGCGGGATGCCGGTTGGAGGCTGGTCGTACACAATTGGTTCTGTGAGGCGTTCAGCCCCGGTCGGGAAGCTCTCCGACTTCGTGGACGGTGCGGTTGATGGTGGAGCGGGCGACACCGAACGGCACAGCGAGGACGCACCGCAGCGTGCGGGAGGCCGTGCCGCCGGTGAACGGGCGTTGCCGCAAGGCGCTCGACGAAGACGAGTTGGTGGCGTTCAGGCCTCCAAGGCCCGCTTGCCTGCTGTCACGCACCAACTCGTCAGAGTTCGAGGTCGGTCAGAACCAGGACGCGCTCGTAGGTGTAGTCGTCCATCGCGAACTTCACGCCCTCGCGGCCTACGCCCGACTGCTTGGCGCCGCCGTAGGGCATCTGGTCGGCGCGGTAGGACGGCACGTCACCGATGATCACGCCGCCGACCTCGAGCGCGCGGTGCGCACGGAATGCGGCCTGCACGTCGCGGGTGAACACGCCCGCGTGGAGGCCGTATTTGGAATCGTTGACTGCGGCGAACGCTTCCGCCTCGCCGTCCACCTTCGTCACGGTCAGGACCGGGCCGAACACTTCCTCGCAGGCGAGGGTGGTGTCCGTCGGGACGCTGGTGAGCACGGTGGGTGCGTACGACGCGCCTTCGCGTGTGCCGCCGGTATGGAGTTCGGCGCCTGACGTCACTGCCTCGTCGACCCACGACTCGACACGCACGGCGGCTCCTTCGCTGACGAGCGGGCCGACGTCGGTGGCGGCATCCGACGGGTCACCGGTCACCTGGGCCTCGACGGCGGCGACGATGCGCGGCAGCAGCCGGTCGTACACGGACGCGTCCACGATCACCCGCTGCACGGAGATACAGGACTGGCCGCCCTGGTAGTTGGAGAAGGTGGCGATCCGGGTCGCGGCCCAGTCCAGGTCCTCGTCGCTCGCCCAGTCGGCGAGCACGACCGCCGCGCCGTTGCCGCCCAGTTCCAGGGTGCAGTGCTTGCGGGGGACCGAGTCCATGATGGCGTAGCCGACCTTCTCGGAGCCGGTGAAGGAGATCACGGGCAGGCGCTCGTCCTGGACGAGGGCGGGCATACGGTCGTTGTCGACCGGCAGGATCGACCACGAGCCGGCCGGCAGGTCGGTCTCGGCCAGCACCTCGCCGAGGAGCAGCCCGGAAAGAGGAGTGTTCGGAGCGGGCTTGAGGATGATCGGCACACCGGCGGCGATGGCGGGGGCCACCTTGTGGGCGCCCTGGTTCAGCGGGAAGTTGAACGGGGTGATGCCGAGAACCACGCCCTTGGGAAAGCGGCGGGTCAGGGCGAGGCGCCCCCGGCCGCCTGCATCGGTGTCCAGGCGCTGGGCGTCGCCGCTGTTGAAGCGGCGGGCCTCTTCAGAAGCGAAGCGGAACACGGAGACGGCCCGGCCGACCTCGCTGCGTGCCCACTTGATCGGCTTGCCGTTCTCGGCAGAGATCAGTTGCGCTATCTCCTCGGTCCGCTCAGCAAGGCGCTTGGCCACATGGTGCAGGGCGGCGGCCCGAAGGTGCGCCGGAGAGGCGGCAAATTCGTCCTGCACCGCGTAGGCGGCGGCGACAGCCTCTTCAACCTGTGCGTCGGTCGGCACGGAGACCGTTCCGACCAGGCGGCTGTCCCACGGAGAAGTCACATCGAGGGTGCTGTCGCCTTCGGCCGGGCGTCCTGCGAGCCAGAAGGAATGGACAGAAGTCATAGGTAAGCTTCGGCACTTTCGTGATGGGGGATTTCGAATGGCGGTTCATTCACCGTAGGGGTGTGCCCAGGTGCAATGGCTTGTTCGGCTTGTCAGAGTGAACGGATGGCGCACTCCTGTTTGGCATGAAGAGGTTCCAGGTTGCGTCTGCTTGGCCGACTTGTTGACCGGGCACTCTGGACGTGCGGTCCGTGGCTACCGCCGTCAGGAACAGCTTGTCGGGCACTGGTACTGCCGTCGGCGGAGCGCACGAGCACGTCTTGAGGGAAGGCCCTTTGCGCGGGCTCGCATCAGATGCCTCGGCCGGAGCCGGCACGAGATGCCGTCCGGGTGATGGCGTGGCGTCCGGACCAGCGCACACCTATGACGACGCCGGGGCCCGGTGGGGCGCGGCGTGGCGGTGAGAGGCTGTTGCGTCGCAGCCGGGGCATCGGATCCGGTGTCCGGGCCGTCGGCGGCCACGTTGCGCCTGTCAGGAGTCGGCCTATCGGAAAGCAGGGGTGCCCTGATGGGCGGGAGCGCCTGCACCACACCAGTCCGTCAGGGCCCGTCGGACGTCCTCGGCCCGGCGTTCGGGGTGCCCCTCGGAGGTGGCCCATGCGATGTATGCGTCCGGCCTGACCAGTACGGCTTTTCTTGTCAGGCCTGGCGCGGACACGAACTCGACCTCGGCGGCCCAGCTTTCGGTCACCTCGGCGGGGAGCGGCGCATCTGCGGCGGTGACGAGCACGAAGCGTCGGGTGCGCAGGGCCTCGTACAGCCGCCTTCCGTCGGTCAGCGGCAGGTCGGGAACGCGCTTGCCGACAAGCGGGGGCGCGCCGCTCGGAGCGGCGTAGGCGATGTCGATACCGGAAATCGCCCGGGCCGCCCTCTGGGCCAGGGGCGGGATGCGCAGCACGGTGCGGGCGAAGAGGTCGCGGAATCCGCACATCGCCTTTGGTGTCGTCAGTACCCCGCGCAGGAGTGCGCCGCTCATCCGAAGTACCCGGCGGCCCACCGGATGCCGCTCGGCCTGATAGGTGTCGAGCAGGGCGTCCGAAGCCCGGCCGCGCAGGACGGCCGCCAGTTTCCAGCTGAGGTTGACCGAGTCCTGGATGCTGGTGTTGAGGCCCATCCCGCCGGCAGGTGAGTGCACGTGCGCGGCGTCGCCGACGAGAAACACCCGGCCTACGCGGTAACGGGGGCACTGGCGTTCATCGCTGTGGAACCGGGAGAGCCAGCGTGCGTCCCGCATGCCGAAGTCGTTCCCGAGCGCCCGCTGGGCGACTGTGCGGATCTCGTCCAGATCGACGGGCGTGTTGTCAGGCATGTCGTGGCGACGGTTCCAGGCCATGACGCGGAACCAGCCGTCGCCGAAGGGGACGACGATGGCGAAGGCGTCCCCTACCGCACCGACGGTGGGAGGTTTCCTCGGCGGCTCGGCCAGGCGTACGTCGGCAAGCATCATCGACCGAACCGCGGACCGGCCGGGAAAGGGCAGGCCCAGGGACTCACGCACCTTGCTGTTTCGGCCGTCGGCGCCCACCACGTAGGCAGCGCGCAGGGTTTGCACCGTGCCGTCCGCGGCGCGTACCTCGACGTCGACGCCCGTGGAGTCCTGCCGCAGACCGGTCGCCTCGCAGCCGCTCCTGATGTCCACCCCGTGGGCGAGGGCGCGGGAGCGGAGCAGCCGCTCGGTGTTGTACTGCGGTGTCACCAGCACGTGCGGGTACCGGGTCGGCAGCCGCGACAGGTCGATCTGCAAGAACTGCAGGACCGGATTGCGAAGCCCGGTCTTGAGCAAGTCGTCGGCGATTCCACGGGCGTCGAGTTGCTCCATCGTCCGGGCGTGCACGGCGAACGCCCTGGTGAGCTTCGACTCTCCTTCGCGGCGCTCCACCACGGTACAGGCGATCCCTGCCTCGGCCAGATCGCCCGCCAGCATCAGTCCTGCGGGGCCTGCCCCCACGATCAGCACGTCTTTGCCCGTGCCCATGTGCGTCCTCCGCATCGATCGACATGAAATTCATATGTAGGGCCGCCTCGGCGGTCTTGACGGATGAGCGAGGTCCGCCGGTCAAGCGCGCCGTTCGACGGTCCTCACTGCGTGCTCCCGGTAAGGACCCTCAGGTCGCCGGTGCGCGCGTGGCGGTGAGGATCTCGTCGACCGTGAGCGTCGCGTGTGAGATGGACGGATACCGCGAAATCCTCGCGTCGTAGGCGTCCCGGCCCCCGACTGCCGCGGTCGCATCGGTGAACGTGGTGACGTGGAAGCCGTGCTCCATGCAGTTGCGGGCGGTCGGCTCCTGTCGAGGTCGTTGCCCTTCCAGGGCTGCCCCGAACGTCGGCTCCCACGTCGGTCGTGGGCGATGGCACGGAATCCGCTGTCCGCCACGAAGCTCAGCTGTGGGTCCCACGCGTCGGCGGTCAGAGGTCAGCCGTGGCTGAACACGATCGGCTGACCCGACCCCCAGTCCTTGTAGAGGATCTCAGTTCCGTCTTCGGCCATGATGAAAGGCACGGCGCGGTTCCTTCCCAGCGTCACCGGGAAATCCGGTCTGACCCGCGGCGGACGGATTTCCCTCGGCGGCTGATTCCCATCGGGAATACGATCGGATGGTGCACGTCGAAACAAACGCTACCTGAGAGGCACCGGATCGGCGCGCCGCGAATTCCCAGGTATCGGCCCCGGCTGCAGGACGGACAGAGCCGGGCACCTCTGCGACTTCACCGGCGCACCGTTCGAGGACGGAGAATTACTCAGATCTGGTTCAGGCCACCGTCGACGTAGAGCTCGGTCCCGGTGACGAAGCTGCTCTGGTCGGACGCGAGGAAGAGTGCTGCCGCGGCTGCTTCGGCGGGCTCGCCCATGCGGCCGAGGGGAACCTGCTGCGCGAAGAAGGCGTGGAGCGACTTGGCCTCCTCCTCGTTGGGTGCCAGGCCGGTGATTCCCGGGGTCTTGATCGGTCCGGGCACCAGGGTGTTGACGCGGATGCCACGGCCGCGCAGCTCGTTGGCCCAGGTGCGGGAGAAGGAGCGGACGGCGGCCTTCGAGGCGGCGTAGACGCCGAACGCCTCGCCGCCGGTGGTGGCGGCGGTGGAACCGGTCAGGATCACCGAGGCGCCGTCGTTGAGGAGTGGCAGTGCCTTCTGCACGGTGAACAGCGTCCCCCGGACGTTGGTGTTGAACGTGTCATCGAAGTGCTGCTCCGTCACCTCCTCCAGGGTTGCGAATTCCCCGCCGCCCGCGTTCGCGAAGAGCACGTCGATGCGGCGTCCCTGCTCGGCGACGACCGCGAAGAGCCGGTCGAGGTCGGCCGGATTCGCTACGTCTCCGCGGACAGCGGTGACGTTCGAGCCGATCTCGGCCGCTGCCGCGTCCAGCGCATCCTGACGCCGGCCGGTGATGATCACGTGGGCGCCCTCGGCAGCGAAGCGCTGCGCTGTGGCCAGTCCGATGCCGCTGTTCGCCCCGGTGACCACTGCGACTTTGCCTGCGAGTACTTCCGTCATGACGTGTCTCTCCTCGATGGTTTTTGACTCGTTCGTCCACAACGCTAACCGTTATGGACGAACGAGTCAAATAAGTGTAGGCTCGGACCATGGCACGACCTCGGAAATTCGACGAGCAGCAGGTGCTGGACACCGCCCGGGAGCAGTTCTGGGCGGGCGGGTTCGCCGCCACGCGCATGGACGACATCGCCGCGGCGACGGGCCTCGGCAAGGGCAGCCTGTACGGCGCGTTCGGCGGGAAGCAGGAGCTGTTCCACCGCGTGTTCGACGAGTACTGCCGCGCGATCGTCGACGCCACCGCCCAGCAGCTGCGCGGTGACGACGAGAACGCGTACGCGCGGCTGTCCGCTTACGTCCACGCGGTGGCCGCGGCTACCGCCGCAGATACCGCCCAGCGCGGATGCCTCCTGGCCAAGGGTGCCGCCGAGCTGACTGAACACGACAAGACGGTGGCCGAGCGGGCGCATACGGCCATCGAGGCACTGCGCACGCTGCTGGAGGACGACATCGCCGCCTGCCAGCGCAACGGCGACCTCGCCGCGGACGCGGACCCCGGGGCGCTGGCCGCGCTGGTGCTCGCCGTACTGCGCGGTATCGAAGCACTGGGCAAGGCCGGAGCGAACGAGGAGACGCTGACGGACATAGCCCGCACCGCCCTCGCCGTACTGCCCCGCCCCACGGGCTGACGGCCCCGCCGGGTCACGCAGTCAGGGCCATCGGCATCCGTGTCTGGGGTCAGTACGGCTCTTCCCGCCATGCAAGGCAAGTGGGCCGTCGTCCACCGGACAGGACGAACTTTTTCACTGACGCGCACGAGGTCGATCGGGAGTCCGTCGGCACCAGGAACACTGTGGGTAGTGAGCATGCAGATCGCTACCGGCGCAGTGGCTTCGCCAGGACGTTTCCGATGGGTCGTGGAATTGCGCCGCCTCGTCTCAGTAGCGCAGCGATGATGTGCGGATGTTCTATGACGATCTCAGCGAGTACGCCTACTTGGATGATGATTCGTTCATCGACAGGGAGTCAGGCTTCTACGGACTTCGGTACCGCCCGGAATACACCCGCCTGAACATCGGGTGGCTGGAGGCCGGTAGACGGCACTCGACAGGAGCGGTCCCTGCAGCGTTCGTGGAGAAGCTGAAGGCTGTTCAACAGGTCCAGTGGATGAACGTCTGCCTGGGGGTACACAAGTGCGACCTGTGTCCTGAGGGAGTGGCTCCGGAGGGGAATGGAGAGGTAAGGATCCCGGGCGAGCCCGGGATTGCCTATGCTGCTCCGTTCCTGATCACGCACTACATCACCGCCCACGACTACTGTCCGCCGCAGGCCTTCATCGACGCTGTTCTCTCCGTCGATGTCGACGCGTGGGCTGCCACACGGTGGCCTGATGTCCCCTTCCCCTGGGTCCCAGATGGCGCGGAACGCATGCTGGAGTAGAGAGGGGCGCTGCCTTGCCGGTTGCCATGGCCCGGACGGCGGTTGGCTGCCCGGGGTGTGGGGGAGGAGGCAGTGGCGAAGGCATCCGGGGGATACTGCACGCTCTGCCGGCACATGCGGCGCAACCCCGGTACGAGGGCGAAGAAGCCGAGCGGCTTCGACGACCGGCGCGCTGGGTGATCGCAGCGGTGTGGTGAGGGAAGCGGGGCCACCGGTTTCGGTGAGGCTGCTCCGGCGACGACCGGCACCCCTCGACCTGCCGTGTCCGCAGGCACGGCTCCCGGTGGCGGCGGGCCGCGCATTGCGGCTGCGCACCTTCTCGCGACGGGCGCGGGCAGGCTGCTGCTGCCCGTCGAGGAGGGCCTCACTTCCGAGTCGTGCAGCGCTTTGCCCTGGATCGGGCATCGTCTCGCAGTGCGCCATCGAATGAGTGGCTGTTGCCGCTCGTGGAGTCCGCAATGGCCCGTTCTGGCCGGTGACAGGCACACCATGGTTACAGGACGAGGAGGCGGTCATGCCGGTGTGGCGGTTGAGGGATTTCCATGATGACGACCTGGACCAGGCGATCCGGTTGTGGGACCAGGGCCGGCAGGCTGATCTGTCCTTGGCCGTGTTCCCGGTGTCCGAGGTCGTGGCAGCTGCCCGTGCGGGCCAGGCGGCTGTGGTTGCCGTGGTGGAGGGAGAGCTGGTCGGCATGGCTGTGGCCCGCGCTGAGGGCGAGCGCGGATGGATCTTGATCACGGCCCTGTCGGGTGCGTGGCGAAACCGCGGACTGGGCAGTGCGCTGATCGCCCAGGTCGAGCAGCGGCTGCGCGAGCGCGGGGTGCGCCGGATCAGCGCGGTCCTGACCCCGGGTTCGACCGGGACCACTGCATTGGAGAACTCCGGTTACCGCCGCCTGGACGGTCTGGTCTACTACGAGAAGCTGGAGCATGCAGGGGCGCAGGATGCGGGACTGCTGGCCCAACTCGGCGGCCGGGTCCTGCCACGCGGCCTGTGGGAGCAGCTGGCCGGCATGTTCGAGGCCAAGGACACCATCGACAAGCGCATCGTTCTGCCACTCGCCGAGCCGGAGGTCGCCGAGCGTTACGGGGTCCGTCCCCCGAAAGCCGTCATCTTGTTCGGGCCGCCGGGCACCGGCAAGACCACCTTCGCCAAGGCGATCGCCTCCCGCCTGGGCTGGCCGTTCGTGGAACTCTTCCCCTCACGTCTGGCCGCCGACTCCGACGCAGGACTGGCCGCTTCGCTGCGCGACGTGTTCGCGGACCTGGCCGAGCTGGACAGCGTCCTGTTGTTCATCGACGAGGTCGAGGAGATCGCAGCCGCCCGCTCCGGCCACGCCGTCGACCCCGGACACGGCGTCACCAACGAGCTCCTCAAACTCATCCCCGCGTTCCGCGACCACGACAACCGGCTGCTCGTCTGCGCCACCAACTCCCTGCGCACCCTGGACCCGGCATTCCTGCGCCCCGGCAGGTTCGACTACATCATCCCGGTCGGCCCGCCCGACACGGCCGCCCGCGAGGCGATCTGGCGCCGCTACCTCGGCCCCACCGCCCCGGTGATCGAGATCGACCAGCTGGTCGCCGCCAGCGAGATGTTCACCCCCGCCGACATCGAATACGCCGCGCGCAAGGGCGCCCAACACGCCTTCGAACACGAGATCAGTCACCGCACCGGGACCCCGGCCGCCACCGACGACTTCCTCGCAGCGATCGCCGACACCCGTCCCACCCTCACGGAGCAGGCCCTGCACGACTTCCACGAGGACATCGAGCACCACATCCGAACCTGACGCGTACCCAGCCTGGCTCGCCGTCCCGTCTCCGCGCCGGCTGCCTCGCGGCTTGGGGTTGCCTGCCGTCACGGGGCCGGTCTGCCGGCGGCGTGCGTGGGTCAGGCGAGGCGAGCCACGATGGCGCGGCAGGTGTCCTGCAGGTCTTCGTCGTTCTCGGTGCTTCTGAAGCGGCCGCTGCGGCGGGGCAGTGCGAGTTCCTTTCGGATGAGGGGAAGGGCCGGTGCGGCGGCGTGGCCCATGCGGTTCAGGCAGGCCAGGACGTGGTTGGAGGTCGCTTCATTGTGCTCCCAGGCTCCGAGCAGTGTCTGGACGACGGCAGAGGTCTCGGCATCACCGCCGATGTCCCACAGCGCGGCTGCGGCGTGGACCCGGGTCCACTCGTAGTCGGCGATCAGCATCTGCCGGAGTTGCGGAAGCACTGTCGCGGCGGGCGGACCGATCCGAGCGAGAACGTCGGCCGCCTCATGATGGCGATAGGTGTCGAGCAGGTCGTGGAGCCGCGGCACCACGTTCTCCGGGTCGCCTTCGAGTTCCCACAGAGCGGCCGTGGCAGCCATGCGGAGATCGACGTCCTGCGCGTCGGCCAGAGGGCGGACCACCTCCAAGGCGCATTCGGCCGCGATACCGAAGGAGGCGAGAGCGTTGAGGGCGGACGCGGCGATCCGCCACTCCTCATGACGGACTGCGGCGGTGACTGCGTCCGTGATCGCGGGGACGGCTGCCGGGGCCCGCAGTTCGGTCAGGGCGGACACCAGGGCGCGGGCGCTCATCTCGGTCCACTGCTGGGAGAAGTCGACGTCGGCGAGACGCCGGGTCAGGCGCGGTACGAGTTCACCGGCGGCCGGGCGCATGTAACCGGCGACCTGCACGGCACGCCAGGCGTCGACATCGCTGTCGAGGGCCGTCAGCAGGCCGGGCAGGGCCCGCGGGTCACCCAGGTGTGCCAATGCCCGCACGGCTTCCTGGTGGGCGCGACGCAGGAGCGGTTTCGGCGTTGCCCACACGTCCGGGCCATGCGCCGCGCGGTGTTCGGCCACGTAGGAGGCGAGGGTTTCGCGGGCGGGCTCGGCGACAGGCGCCAACGATCCGAGGCACTCGGCCGCCGCGGCGGCGGTGTATGGATCCTCGGGGAGGAGGCAGTGCGCGACAGCCATGACGAGTTCGCGGTGGTCACCGCGCCAAGCCAGGATCAGATCCTGGGCCATGCGGATCGCGTCGTAGCGGGTGGCGGGGTCCGGGCTGCGGAGCTGCGCGGTGAGCAGGGTCGTGCGTTCGGGCACGCGGGAACCGAGCGACGTGTGGAAGGTGCGGAGCAGGGATGTGGTCGGCGCGTGGACACGGTTGTGCCGTTCGAGGTCCTCGAAGGCAGCGGCCACCTGCGGCGGGACATTCTGCGCCGCCGGTTGTTCGGTGGCTGCCGTGCACGCGCAATCCCCGGAACCCGACCGGCACGCCTCGTTGCCGGGCACGTTCTCCGGTGCGGGTGCCGTGAGCCGGCGCAGGAGCTCGATCGCCGTCGGTACGGCATCGCATCCGATGTCCTGCGGGGCGCAGCGGGCCCGGTGGACGAGCGCGGCGAGCCGGATGTCGGGGGACGACGTCGGATCGTCGGCCAGGGTGTCGAGCCAGGCCCTGGCGGCGGCGTGCGCGGCGGGCAACCGGAGCGCGAGGTCAGCCATCGTCCGGACGACCAGCAGCCGTTCCACCATCCCGCTCTCGGCCGGCAGGCGGCCGCACAGTATCTCCACCGCGCGGTCGCCGTCGTCGAGGAAGAGGCCGAGGCCCTCGATCGCCGCCCGGCGTACGGACGGTTCCGGGTCCGCTGCGTGGCGGACGAAGAGGTCGGCGCTTTCGCGCATCAGTGCCACGCTGTCTACGTGGGCTGTCGACTCCGTACCGTCCGGCGAGATGTAGACGGCGTCGGCGTCGCGGTCCATGGACTCGCGTCCGATGCTGACCAGGAGCTCGATGATCGAGGCACGGTCGGGTGTCGCGGCATCCTGGGCCATGTCGAACAGGAACGGCAGGCTCGCCACCGTGCACGGGTACACGTCGCCCTGGTGGTGAGCCGCGCTGTAGAAGTGGCTGAGGGCCTTGTCGCGGACCTCGGGATCGGCTGAGGCCATCTCCCTCAGCCACACGGGGACGTCGTCGGCCGGCCCGTACGCATGGCTCATCGACGACCAGTTGATGCTGTCGAGTTCGTTGATCATGGATGGCACTATGACGGCCGGCACTGACATCGAGACTCCGAGCCTTGACCGGCCGCGCCATTCGCATGCGTTCTTGGGGGGTGCCCCTATGTCTTTGGTCAAGGGAAACGGGGGTGCGTTGGGTCGGCGGTCCGGGCAGCATGGCGGGGTGAGTGACCTGCTGTGGGATGACGTGAAGTACTTCTTCGACCTGGACTTGATGGGGTCGCTGCCGGACGTGCGTGTCCCGAATGCCTCGGTGGAGGACTGGCAGGCGGTCCTCGACCTTGTCGCGGAAATGGGCTGGAAGTACCAGTACTCCGAGGGAGAGACGGTGCTTCCGGTGCCCCGGGCGGAGGCCGTGCTGTCCCGCCCGGCGGATGCTGAGTGCCCGGACCTGCGGGTCTGGCCGACCGCCGATGTGCTGGCGATCTTCCGTTTCCATGCCGACGACGAAGTCGACTTCGACGTCGACCTGCGGGAGTTGCAGGGCCAGGACCGACTTGATGTGCTCTGCGACTTCCTTCGGGAGATCGGGCGGCGGTTGGGCAAACCGGTGCTGATGGACCCGGAGGGCGACCACGGCCATCCAGTGATCGGCTTCGACGTCGAAGCCGATCGAGTCGTCCTCTTCGCAGACCCGCAGGTCAGGTGACTGAGGCCGACGGCTGCGGTTCGTAGAAGGTCCCGTCACGAAGCATCGCGAACAGCACGTCGGCCCGGCGCCTGGCGAGGCGGAGCAGGGCCTGGGTGTGGTGCTTGCCCTGGGCGATCTTCTTGTCGTAGTAGGCCCAGGACACGGGGTCGCCCAAGGCAGCGAACGCGGAGAGGAAGTAAGCACGTTTGAGCTGCTTGTTTCCCCGTCTGGAGGGCTGTTCACCGCGGATCGATGAGCCCGAGCTCCGGGTCGCCGGGGCGAGACCCGTGTAGGCGGCGAGGTGGCCGGCGGTCGGGAAGGTGCTGCCGTCGCCGACCTCGATCAGAATCCTGGCTCCGGTCCAGTCCTGACGCCGACTCCCGGCATGGGCGTCAGGAAGAGCGCGGGCCCGCCGCACCTGGCGTCCGCCCCGGCGGAGGCATGCGCCAAGCCGCCGACCGGGATGCCCCGCAGGCCCGTTGCTCCGTTCCTCGACGCGCCGAATTCATGGGGCGGTCCGCCGCAGTCCCCCCGGACGCGCGGTGGCCGACTACCCCGTCTGCTCGCGGCGTAACAGTGACATGGCGCAAGAGCGACAGGTGCGACCCCTTGAATGGCGGTGGGGGAGGCCGGAGGATCCAGTGATCTTTCGCTCTTCGCCGCGAATCAGGAGTCTTCCTTGCCCAAGGTTCCCATCCCCCGGCCCGGGCCGATCGCCCTCGCCGTGGCGGCCGCGCTCACACTCGGCGTCATACCCGCGACTGCCGCTGTGTCCGCGTACTCCGCCGGTGAGGCGTCGCACAACGACGCCGGACACCACGCCCCCGGCGATGCCGGCACGCACACCGTCACCCTGATCACGGGTGACAAGGTCACCATCGGGACCGCCGCCGACGGCACCGTCGTGCGCTCCTTCCAGGCCGCGAGCGGAGCCACCACCGGCTTCCACCGTGCTGTGCTGGACGGTGCCACCTACGTCTACCCCGACTCCGCGCTGCCGTACGTGAGCGCCGGCAAGCTCGACAAGCAGCTCTTCAACGTGACGCGGCTGATCGCCGAGGGCTACGACGACGCGCACAGCTCCCGGCTGCCGCTGATCGTGCGCTACACCGGAGCCGCCGCCAAGTCCCGCACCCGGGCGAAGATGGCCGGCTCGACCGACGTCCGCCGTCTGGACAGCATCCAGGGCGCGGCCCTCGCGCAGAACCACAAGCAGGCACCGGAGTTCTGGTCCTCGCTCACCGGGGGCTCCGGCGCGGCGGCCCGGTCCTCGAAGCCGTCCTTCGCGGGCGGCGTAGCCAAGGTGTGGCTGGACGGGAAGGTGAAGGCCGACCTGGCCGACTCCACCGCGCAGATCGGCGCGGACAAGGTCTGGGCGGAGGGCGACACCGGCCAGGGCGTGAAGGTCGCGATGCTCGACAGCGGCGCGGACACCGAACACCCGGACCTGGCCGGGCAGGTGTCCGACAGCGCCAGCTTCGTGCCCGGCGAGGACGACATCGCCGACTACAACGGCCACGGCACGCACGTCGCCTCGACCATCGTCGGCACGGGCAGTGCCTCCGACGGCAAGGAGCGGGGTGTCGCCTCCGGCGCCCGGCTGGCCGTCGGCAAGGTGCTCAACTCCGAGGGCAGCGGCCAGGAATCCTGGATCATCGCGGGCATGGAGTGGGCCGCCCGCGACCAGAAGGCCAGGATCATCAGCATGAGTCTGGGCGGCGGCGGTGACAAGACCGACCCGATGAGCCAGGCCGTCGACGAACTCAGCCACGAGACCGGCGCGTTGTTCGTGATCGCGGCGGG
This sequence comes from Streptomyces sp. NPDC002265, assembly GCF_040296125.1. Classification (NCBI taxonomy): domain Bacteria; kingdom Bacillati; phylum Actinomycetota; class Actinomycetes; order Kitasatosporales; family Streptomycetaceae; genus Streptomyces; species Streptomyces sp. NPDC002265. The sequence continues at coordinate 19,764 of NZ_JBEOWS010000155.1, forward strand.
CAACGGCGGCCCGCACTCCATCAGCAGCCCCGGTGCCGCGGACTCCGCGCTGACCGTCGGCGCCGTCGACTCCACCGACACGCTGGCCGACTTCTCCAGCCAGGGCCCGCGTGACGGCGACGGCGGGCTGAAGCCGGAGATCACCGCGCCCGGCGTCGACATCGTCGCGGCGCGCTCGCACTACAAGCGCGGTTCCGGCTACTACACCACGATGAGCGGTACGTCGATGGCGACGCCGCACGTCGCCGGTGCCGCCGCGCTCCTCGCCTCGGAGCACCCCGACTGGACGGGCACCCAGCTCAAGGAGGCGCTGGTCAGCAGTGCCAAGGCAACTCCGGCGTACACCCCGTACCAGGCGGGCGCCGGCCGGCTCGACGCGTCGGCGGCCGTGCACACCACACTCTTCGCCACCACGACCGCCTACTCCGGCTTCCACACGTGGCCCCCGAAGCCCGGGGAGACCGACGCCCAGACGGTGACGTACACCAACGTCGGCGACGCCCCCGTCAGCCTCGACCTCGCGGTCAACGGCACTGTCCCGGCGGGGTTGTTCAGCCTCTCCGAGGACCATGTCACCGTGCCCGCGCACGGCACCTCCACGGTCACCCTGACAGCGGCTCTGGACAAGCTGGCGGGCGACCAGTCGGTCAGCGCCATGATCACCGGTACGGACGGCGCCGGGACGGTCCGCGCCCGGACCCTGATCGGCGCGGCCCGCGAGGGCCAGCGGCAGAACCTGACCGTGGTCGCCAAGGACCGTTCGGGCAAGCCGCTGGAGGGCCGGGTCGTCCTGACCGCCGACCACCTCTTCACGGTGATGGACCTCGACGCGTCCGGCACCGGCACGGCGCGGCTGCCCGTCGGCAGCTACAGCGGCTGGCTCACCGGTGACGTGCAGGGCGCCGAAGGCCCGCACTCGCGCGGCATGGTGCTGCTCGCCTTCAACGACGTGAAGCTGGACCAGGACCGTACCGTCACCCTGGACGGCCGCAACGCACGCCGGATCCTGGCGCGCGTGCCGCAGCAGACCACTGCCGTCGCGCCGCGCCTGGACGCCCACCGGTCCTTCACCGACAGCCTGGTGGAGACATCGATGCTGCCGGACCCGTCGTACGACAGCATCTGGGCGCTCCCGACCGGCAAGAAGGTCACCGACGGCGAGTTCGAGGCCGGCGCCCGCTTCCGCCTCGAGCAGCCCGCGCTGACCGTGGGCACGAAGTCGACGACCTTCAACGACCCGCTGGTCAAGCGCGCTGCCACGCCGCTGCCCGCCGGTACCCGGAACCTGACGGCGGTCTTCGCCGGCACCGGCACGGCCGAGGAGCTCGCGCGGCAGAACGTGCGCGGCAAGGCCGTCGTGGTGCGCGGCGCCGGCACGGCAGGGATCAAGGCCCAGGCGGAGGCCGCCGCGGCCGCCGGCGCCCGGCTGCTGCTGGTCGTCA
>NZ_JBEOWS010000156.1:0-21195 GCF_040296125.1 Streptomyces sp. NPDC002265
CATACACTATATACCCACACGATCGCCGCGTCTCGGGGGTGGGGGTCGTTGTTGGGGGGTGGGCCGCCCCCCCCCCGCCCTGTCAGGTGGCGGGTGGCGGCGCGTCCTGGGAACCCTGCGTTGCTCGGCCGGAGCCTCGCGTCACTTGACGATGTTGCCGATCGTCGGGGCGGGCTCGCTCTTGTAGTTCGCCGGGCCGAAGTTCGCGTCGACAGCCTTCTGCCAGGAGCCGTCGCTGACCATCTTCTTCAGGGCGTCGTTGATCTTGTTGACGGTCTCGGTGTCGCCCTTCTTGACGCCGATGCCGTAGTTCTCGTTGCTCAGCTTCAGGCCGGCGAGCTTGAACTGGCCCTTGTACTTGTCCTGAGCGGCGAAGCCCGCGAGGATCGAGTCGTCGGTGGTCACGGCGTCCACGGCACCGCTCTGGAGGGCGGCGATGCACTCCGAGTAGGAGCTCACCTCCTTGAGCTGCGCGTCCGGAGCGATCGTCTTCTGCACGTTCTGCGCCGAGGTCGAACCGGTCACGGAACAAAGCTTCTTGCCGTTGAGGTCCGTGCCCTTGGAAATGGTCGAGTCGCTCTTGATCAGCAGATCCTGGTGCGCCAGCAGATACGGGCCGGCGAAGTCGACCTTCTGCTTGCGCTCGTCGTTGATGGAGTAGGTGGCCGCGATGAACTTCACGTCGCCGCGGGCGAGCGCGTTCTCACGGTCGGCGCTCTTGGTCTGGACCCACTCGATCTTGTCGGGCGTGTAGCCGAGCTGCTTGGCCACGTAGGTCGCCACGTCGACGTCGAAGCCGGCGTACGTGCCGTCGGGCTTCTGCAGGCCCAGACCGGGCTGGTCGAACTTGATGCCGATCTTGATCTTGCCGCCGCCGCCGGAGCCGGAGCCGCTGCTGTCGTTGTCCTTCTTGTCGCCACCACAGGCGGTGGCGCTCAGCGCGAGGGCGAGGACGACGGCCGAGGCGGCGGTGACCTTGCGGAGCTTCATGGTGAACATCCTTCGGTGATGAGGGAAAGCGGGCCGTCAGGTGCGGGTGACGCGAGTCATCGGGGGCACGACGGGCGTGCCGGACGCGGTCAGTGGTGCAGGATCTTCGACAGGAAGTCCTTGGCGCGGTCGCTGCGCGGGTTGCTGAAGAACTGCTCGGGAACGGCCTGTTCGACGATGCGCCCGTCCGCCATGAAGACCACGCGGTCCGCGGCCGAGCGGGCGAAGCCCATCTCGTGGGTGACGACGATCATCGTCATGCCGTCCCGGGCGAGCTGCTGCATGACCTCCAGCACCTCGTTGATCATCTCCGGGTCGAGAGCCGACGTCGGCTCGTCGAAGAGCATGACCTTCGGGTCCATCGCCAGAGCCCGCGCGATGGCGACGCGCTGCTGCTGCCCGCCGGAGAGCTGCGCGGGGTACTTGTCGGCCTGCGCGCCCACACCGACCCGGTCTAGCAGCGCCCGCGCCTTCTCCTGGGCCTGCTGCTTGTTCGCCTTGCGGACCTTGATCTGGGCCAGCGTCACGTTCTCGAGCACGGTCTTGTGCGCGAAAAGATTGAAGGACTGGAAGACCATCCCGACGTCGGCACGCAACCGGGCCAGCTCCCGCCCCTCCTGGGGCAACGGCCTGCCGTCGATCGTGATCGTGCCCGAATCGACGGTCTCCAGCCGGTTGATGGTGCGGCACAGGGTGGATTTGCCGGACCCGGAGGGCCCGATGACCACGACGACCTCGCCGCGGGCGATCGTCAGATCGATGTCCTGGAGCACGTGCAACGCGCCGAAGTGCTTGTTGACGCTCTTCAGGACGACCAGTTCGTCGGTCGCGGCCGCGTCCTTCCCGGCCACCGATACTTCGGTCATCGCTTCAAGGCTCCGTCCTCCTCGGTTTCGCAGGACAGTAGTGATGCCGTACGACCAGCGTCATTACATCTGAGGGGAATCTGAGCATCACGATCCGATAGCAATCGGACACGTGTCGTAGCAGTTGCGCCCGGGGCGCGTATCGGCCGGGTAACGGAACGTGCCCGGAGCCGGAACCCCCTTGACGCCGTTGTCGTCCATCAGCGTGACTGCCATGGTGCACACGCGCGTGCACGTGATCTATCCGACGACTTCGTACCGAGGCCGTACGACCGATGAACCGGAGGGGGCGGGGGTGAGACTGCTCCTCGTCGAGGACGACAACCATGTCGCCGCCGCGCTGTCCGCGGTCCTGGCGCGGCACGGTTTCGAGGTCACGCACGCCCGCAGCGGGGAGGAGGCCCTCCAGGCGCTCGTCCCCGAAGGCCCCGGCTTCGGGGTGGTCCTGCTGGACCTGGGCCTGCCCGACCAGGACGGCTACGAGGTGTGCGGCAAGATCCGCAAGCGCACCGGCACGCCGGTGATCATGGTGACCGCCCGTGCCGACGTGCGCTCGCGCATCCACGGGCTCAACCTCGGTGCCGACGACTACGTGGTCAAGCCGTACGACACCGGTGAACTGCTCGCCCGTATCCACGCCGTCAGCCGGCGCACCGTGCCCGAGGACGCCTCCGGCGCCACCGACAGCGCGCTGCGCCTGGGCCCCGTACTCATCGAACTGCCCACCCGTCAGGTCAGCGTGGACGGCTCGGTGGTCGCGCTGACCCGCAAGGAGTTCGACCTGCTCGCGCTGCTCGCCCAGCGCCCTGGTGTCGTCTTCCGCCGCGAGCAGATCATCAGCGAGGTCTGGCGCACCAGTTGGGAGGGGACCGGCCGCACCCTGGAGGTGCACGTGGCGTCCCTGCGCGCCAAACTGCGCCTGCCCGCCCTGATCGAGACGGTACGCGGCGTGGGCTACCGGCTCGTCGCCCCGGACGCCTAGCGGGGACGGCTTGCGCACCCGTCTGCTGCCGCTGCTCATCGTCCTGATGGCGGCCGTGCTGCTGGCTCTCGGAATCCCGCTGGCCATCAGCGTGGCCGCGGCCCAGCAGCAGAAGGTCGTCGTCGACCGTATCGACGACACGGCGCGCTTCGCCGCCCTCGCCCAGTTCGTCACCGAGGTGCCCGGCGGTTCGCGTACCACGAACCGGGACGAGCGCAAGGAGACGCTCAACGACGAACTCGCCAGCTACTACAAGGTCTACGGCATTCGTGCCGGGGTGTACTACCGCACCGACACCCCCATGGCCCAGGCACCCGCCGACTGGTTCCTCCCGCCGGCGGGCGAGGTGCGGGAGGCCTTCGGTGAAGCGCTGCTCAGCCGCCGCAGCCACGACCCGGAGCAGGTCTGGCCCTGGCAGCGCCGTCATCTCGTGGTCGCGTCGCCGGTCATCCGGGACGGAGACGTCGTCGCGGTGGTGGTCACCGACTCGCCCACCGGGGCGATGCGGGCCCGGATCCTGCACGGCTGGCTGATCGTCGGCGCGGGCGAGATCGCCGCGATGCTGCTGGCCGTCGGCGCCGCCCTGCGGCTGACCGGCTGGGTCCTCAGGCCGGTACGGGTCCTGGACGCCACCACCCACGACATCGCCACCGGGCGCCTGAAGTCCCGGGTCGCGGTGGGCGGCGGACCCCCGGAACTCAGAAGGCTGGCCCGCTCGTTCAACGAGATGGCGGACAACGTCGAGGACGTGCTGGAGCAGCAGCGCGCGTTCGTCGCCGACGCCTCGCACCAGTTGCGCAACCCGCTCGCGGCCCTGCTGCTGCGCATCGAGCTGCTCGCCCTCGAACTGCCCGACGGCAACGCGGAGATCGCCTCCGTCCGCACCGAGGGCAAGCGCCTGGCGCAGGTCCTCGACGACCTGCTCGACCTGGCGCTCGCCGAGCATGCCGACGCGGACCTCACGCTCACCGACATCGGCGCGCTGGCCGCCGAGCGGGTCGCGGCCTGGGCACCGACGGCCGAGGCCAAGGGGGTACGGCTGGTGGGCAACTGCCCGCCCGTCACCGCCTGGGCCGACCCGATCACCCTGTCCAGCGCGCTGGACGCGGTGATGGACAACGCGGTGAAGTTCACGCCCGTGGACGAGACCGTCGAGGTGACCGTCGCCTCCCACGGCGCCACCTCGACCGTCGTCGTCACCGACAACGGCCCCGGACTCACCGAAGAGGAGCTCGGCCGGGTCGGCGACCGCTTCTGGCGCAGCGGCCGGCACCAGAACGTCAAGGGATCCGGTCTCGGTCTGTCGATCTCCCGGGTCCTGCTGGCGGCCGGCGGCGGCACGATCTCCTACGGCCACAACGAGCCGCGCGGACTGCGGGTGACGGTGACGCTCCCGAGGTCGGAGCCTACGGTTTGACCGACCGGTAGTAGCGCCGGGCGCCCTCGTGCAGCTGGAGCGGATCGGTGTAGATCGCCGTGCGCAGGTCGACCAGCTGGGCCGAGTGGACGTGCGCGCCGATGCCGTCCCGGCTCTTGATCACGGTCCGGGTGACCCACTCGGTGAGCCGGGGGTCCATGTCCGCCCGTGTGATCAGCAGATTGGACACCGCCATCGTCGGCACGACCGCTCCGTTCTGCACGGTCGGGTAGGCGGACTCCGGCATGTTGGTGGCGCGGTAGTACCGGGTGACGTCGCCCGTCCCGTGCAGCTTCGTCACGAGATCGGGTTCTATGGGCACGAACCGCAGGGAGAAGCCCTCGGCGAGCCTGCGCACACCGTCCGTCGGCAGGCCGCCGGACCAGAAGAAGGCGTCGATCCCACCGGACCTCAGCCGGTCGGGGGCGGTGCCTATGCCGTCGGGCTCGGGGGTGATGTCCTTGCGCGCGTCGATGCCTGCCGCCCCGAGCACCCGGTCGGCGATGAGCCGCACCCCGGACTCGGGCGGCCCGATGGCCACGCGCCTGCCCCTCAGGTCCGCCACGGAGTGGATGTCCGAGTCGCGCGGGACGACGAGCTGGACGTAGTCGTCGTAGAGGCGGGCGACCCCGCGCAGCCCGGCGGCACCCTTGCCGCCGTTCACTTCGTACGTCGCCACCGCGTCGGCCGCGGCGATGGTGAAGTCGGCCTCTCCGGAGGCCACGCGCGCGACGTTCTCCTGCGAGCCGTCACTGGTGCGCAGCTTCACCGTCAGGTCGGGCATGTCCCGGTCCAGCTCGCTGCGCAGCAGCCGGCCGTACTCCTGGTAGACGCCGCTCCGGGTACCGGTGCTGAACGTGATCGTCCCGCCCGGCGGTTCCTCACCGAGCGGCACCAGCCACCACAGCAGCAGCCCGAGGGCCACGAAACCGGCGGCCGCACCCTGAAGGGCCCGGCGCCTGCCGATACGGGGGATCACCTTGGACATGGACGCGATCCTGCCAGCACGGGCGCGGTGCTGACCAGGGGCCGAGGGGACCGGCCGGGCGGGAGCGGGGCGGGGACCGGCCCGGCCGTGACTGTCGGTGGTGGTCGGTACAGTCGGGCGCATGAGCACCTCGCCCGCCGATCTGGTCCGTGAGTTCCACCTCGCCTTCGGGCTGGACGCCCGCAGCATCCCCACCCAGGTGTCTCCGCAGCTCGCCGCCCACCGGGGCGAACTGCTCGCGGAGGAGGCCGCCGAGGTGGCCGAGGTCTCGGTCGCGGGCCCGCTCGACAGCCTCGCCCATGAACTGGCCGACGTCGTCTACGTGGCGTACGGTACGGCCCTCGTCCACGGGATCGACCTCGACGCGGTGATCGCCGAGATCCACCGCTCCAACATGACCAAGCTGGGCCCCGACGGCCAGGTCGCCCGCCGCGCGGACGGCAAGGTCCTGAAGGGCGACCACTACGAGGCACCGGACGTGTCGGCCGTGCTGCGCCGCCAGGGATGGCTGCCCGACGGCGCCGCCTGAGACGCTCCGCTCCGGCCGGACCCGCGCATCCGGCCGGCCCCCGGGTGTCGGGCCCCGTGCGTCGGCCCCCGGGTATCCGTCCCGGGTGTCGGCCCCGGGGTGTCGGGCCCCGCGTATCCGGTCCCCGCGGGTCGGTCCCCGCGGGTCGGTCCCCGCGGGTCGGTCCCCGCGGGTCGGTCCCGCGCACCCGGTCCTGCCCGGACTCAGTCGCCCACGGTCGTCCCGGTCCGCGCGCCGTCCTCCGCCGCCGTGTCCTCCGCCGCGCGCGCCGCCTCGTCCAGGGGCGCCCGCCGGGTCGCGCCGCGACGGCTCCACCAGGTCGCGAGCGGCTCCGTGTAGCGCGCGGTGAGCGGGCCGAGGACGACGAGCAGGAGGACGTACGCCGTGGCCAGCGGCCCCAGGGACGGCTCGATGCCGGCCGTGACCGCCAGGCCCGCGATGACGATCGAGAACTCGCCGCGGGCCACCAGCGCTCCGCCCGCCCGCCAGCGCCCCTTGACCGAGATGCCCGCGCGCCACGACGCCCAGTACCCGGTGGCGATCTTCGTCGCCGCGGTGACGACGGCGAGGACGAGGGCGGGCAGCAGGACCGGAGGGATGCTCGCCGGATCCGTGTGCAGACCGAAGAAGACGAAGAAGACGGCGGCGAACAGGTCGCGCAACGGGCTCAGCAGCGTGTGCGCGCCCTCCGCGGCCTCCCCGGACAGCGCGATGCCGACCAGGAACGCGCCGACCGCCGCCGACACCTGGAGCTGCTGCGCCACGCCCGCCACCAGGATGGTCAGGCCCAGCACGACGAGCAGCAGCTTCTCCGGGTCGTCGCTGGAGACGAAGCGTGAGACGACCCGCCCGTAGCGGACCGCGACGAACAGCACCAGCCCGGCGGCCCCCAGCGCGACGGCCAGCGTGACGCTCCCGGCGGCCAGCCCCGCCCCGGCGACCAGCGCCGTGACGATGGGCAGGTACACCGCCATCGCCAGGTCCTCCAGCACCAGGACGCTGAGGATCACCGGGGTCTCCCGGTTGCCGACCCGGCCGAGGTCGCCGAGCACCTTGGCGATCACCCCGGACGAGGAGATCCAGGTGACCCCCGCCAGCACCACCGCGGCCACCGGGCCCCAGCCGAGCAGCAGGGCCGCCGCGGCGCCGGGCAGGGCGTTGAGGGCGCAGTCGACCAGCCCGGACGGGTAGTGGGCCTTGAGGTTGGAGACCAGATCGCTCGCCGAGTACTCCAGACCGAGCATCAGCAGCAGCAGGATGACGCCGATCTCGGCGCCGGTGGCGACGAACTCCTCGCTCGCGCCGAGCGGCAGCAGCCCGCCCTCACCGAAGGCGAGCCCGGCCAGCAGGTAGAGGGGGATGGGCGAGATCCGGAAGCGGGCGGCCGCCCGGCCGAGCAGGCCGAGCGCGAGGATGATGGAACCGAACTCGATCAGCAGGACCGCTGAGTGCACGCTCACTCCCGTCCGAGGATCGCCGCCGCCGTGTCGACGCCCTCACGGGTGCCGATGACGATGAGGGTGTCGCCGCCCGCCAGCCGGAAGTCCGGCGCCGGGGACGGGGTGGCCCCGGAGCGCCGCAGCACCGCCACGATCGACGCGCCGGTCTCGGTCCGCATCCGGGTCTCGCCCAGCAGGCGCCCGTTCCAGTACGAGCCGGCCGCGATCTCGATGCGCTCGGCCACCAGGCCCAGGTCGGTGGTGTACAGCAGGTTCGGGCTGTGGTGGGACGGCTTCAGCGCGTCGATCAGGGTTCCCGCCTCCGCGCCGGTGAGCCGCAGCGAGTGGGCGCAGGAGTCAGGGTCGTCCGTCCGGTACATGTTCACCGTGCGGGTGCCGTCGCGGTGTGCCACCACGGACAGGTGGCGCTGTTCCCGCGTCACCAGGTCGTACTGGACCCCGATGCCCGGCAGCGGCGTCGCCCGGAGGCGTGGAGCAGACACGTTTCTTCCCCTCGCTGATCGTTCTTGTAGACCGTCCTGCCGACGGCAACGGACCTCGTCGCGGGTCCCGCCGGCCGCCCGGCGGACGGATCGTGCGCGGGACCCCGGAGCCGCCATGCTGCCATTCGCCCGTACGGTGGCGATATGGGTGTCATGACGGATGTACGGGGACGGCGCGGGGCGGAGAAGCTGGTAGGCCCTGGTGGTGGGAGCGGGTCGGCGGACATGGTGAGAGGCGGGTACCGGACCTTGTCGCTGTTCTGGCGGATCTTCTCGCTCAACGCCACGGGCCTGGCCGTGGCCGCCGCGCTGCTGCTGGGACCGGTCACCGTGTCGACCCCGGTGCTGCCGCGTGAGGCACTGGTCGTCGCCGTGGGGCTCGCGGCCCTCCTGGTGGGCAACGCCGCCGTGCTGCGGATCGGGCTCGCCCCGCTGCGCCGGCTCGGCAACGCGATGGCCACCGCCGACCTGCTGCGTCCGGGACCGCGTGCCCCTGTCGCGGGTCCCGCCGAGACCGCGGCGCTGATCACCACGTACAACACGATGCTCGACCGGCTGGAGCGCGAGCGCGCCACCAGTGCCGCGCGGGCGCTGTCCGCGCAGGAACGCGAGCGCCGGCGCGTCGCCCGCGAGCTGCACGACGAGGTCGGCCAGACCCTGACCGCGGTACTGCTCCAGCTCAAGCGGGTCGCCGACCGGGTGCCCGAGGAACTGCGCGCGGAGGTGGGACAGGCACAGGAGGCGACCCGGGCGGGTCTCGACGAGGTCCGCCGCATCGCCCGCCGGCTGCGCCCCGGCGTGCTGGAGGAACTCGGCCTGGCCAGCGCCCTGCGCGCGCTCGCCGCGGAGTTCACCACGCCCGGGGTGACGGTGAGCCACCGGGTCGCCGGCGAGCTGCCCCCGCTGACGGAGGAGTCGGAACTCGTGCTCTACCGGGTCGCCCAGGAAGGCCTCACCAACACCGTCCGGCACTCCGGTGCCGACCAGGCCGAGATCCGGCTGCACCCCGTCACGGACGGCGTCGAACTCCTCGTACGCGACAACGGCACGGGCCTGGCGGAAGGACGGGAGGGCGCCGGGATCCGCGGGATGCGCGAGAGGGCCCTGCTGATCGGCGCGACGCTGTCCCTGACACCCGCGCCCGGGCGCGGCACCGACATACGGCTGCGGGTCCCCCGATGAGCCACCACGCCCCGACGCCTCCCACGCCTCCGACGCAGCCCGGCGCTCCGATCCGGGTGCTGCTCGCCGACGACCACACGCTCGTACGGCGTGGCGTGCGCCTCATTCTGGAGAGCGAACCGGACCTCACGGTGGTCGCCGAGGCCGGCGACGGCGCCGAGGCGGTGGCCCGCGCCCGCAGGGGCGACATCGACCTGGCCGTCCTCGACATCGCGATGCCCCGGATGACCGGGCTCCAGGCGGCCCGCGAGCTCTCCCGCAGGCTGCCCGGCCTGCGCATCCTGATCCTGACGATGTACGACAACGAGGAGTACTTCTTCGAGACGCTCAGGGCCGGTGCCGTCGGCTACGTCCTGAAGTCCGTGGCCGACCGTGACCTGGTCGAGGCCTGCCGGGCGGCCGTACGCGACGAACCGTTCGTCTACCCGGGCGCGGAGCGGGCCCTCGTCCGCTCCTACCTGGAGCGGCTGCACCGCGGCGACGGCCTGCCCGAGCGGGTCGTCACCGACCGGGAGGAGGAGATCCTCAAGCTCGTCGCCGAGGGGCACACGTCGAAGGAGATCGGCGAACTGCTGTTCATCAGCGCGAAGACGGTCGAGCGCCATCGGGCCAACCTGCTGCACAAGCTGGGGATGCGCGACCGGCTGGAGCTCACGCGGTACGCGATCCGGGCGGGCCTCATCGACCCGTGACCGGCCCGCGGAGCTTCCCCGGCCCACACGCTGCCTCCGGGGGCGGCTGCCCCGGGAACACCCGGGCGGGACCGCTGTCGGCACCGCCTACCCTGGAGGCATGAGCAGCAGCAGCGACCGGAGCCTCGCAGTGGACGTCGAAGGAACCAAGAGTTACGAGATCCGCACCTACGGGTGCCAGATGAACGTCCACGACTCCGAGCGGTTGTCCGGGCTGCTCGAAGACGCCGGGTACGTGCGCGCCCCCGAGGGCTCGGACGGTGACGCGGACGTCGTGGTCTTCAACACCTGCGCCGTCCGCGAGAACGCCGACAACCGGCTCTACGGCAATCTCGGCCGCCTCGCGCCGATGAAGACGAAGCGCCCCGGCATGCAGATCGCCGTCGGCGGCTGTCTCGCGCAGAAGGACCGCGACACCATCGTGAAGAAGGCGCCCTGGGTGGACGTCGTCTTCGGCACGCACAACATCGGCAAGCTGCCCGTCCTGCTGGAGCGCGCCCGCGTGCAGGAGGAGGCGCAGGTCGAGATCGCCGAGTCGCTGGAGGCGTTCCCCTCCACGCTGCCGACCCGGCGCGAGAGCGCCTACGCGGCCTGGGTGTCGATCTCCGTCGGCTGCAACAACACCTGCACCTTCTGCATCGTCCCGGCGCTGCGCGGCAAGGAGAAGGACCGCCGCACCGGCGACATCCTCGCCGAGATCGAGGCCCTGGTCGGCGAGGGCGTCAGCGAGATCACCCTGCTCGGCCAGAACGTCAACGCGTACGGCTCGGACATCGGCGACCGCGAGGCCTTCAGCAAGCTGCTGCGGGCCTGCGGGAGCATCGAGGGCCTGGAGCGCGTCCGCTTCACCTCCCCGCACCCGCGTGACTTCACCGACGACGTCATCGCCGCCATGGCCGAGACCCCGAACGTGATGCCGCAGCTGCACATGCCGCTCCAGTCCGGCTCGGACCCGGTGCTGAAGGCGATGCGCCGCTCGTACCGGCAGGACCGTTACCTCGGCATCATCGAGAAGGTCCGTGCCGCCATCCCGCACGCCGCGATCACCACCGACATCATCGTGGGCTTCCCCGGCGAGACCGAGGAGGACTTCGAGCAGACGATGCACGTGGTGCGCGAGGCACGGTTCGCGCAGGCGTTCACCTTCCAGTACTCCAAGCGTCCCGGCACCCCGGCCGCCACCATGGACGACCAGATCCCCAAGGAGGTCGTCCAGGCCCGCTACGAGCGTCTCGTCGAGCTCCAGGAGGAGATCTCCTGGGAGGAGAACAAGAGGCAGGTCGGCCGCACCCTCGAACTGATGGTCGCCGAGGGCGAGGGCCGCAAGGACGGTGCCACCCACCGTCTGTCCGGCCGCGCCCCCGACAACCGCCTGGTCCACTTCACCAAGCCGGACCAGGAGGTCCGCCCCGGTGACGTGGTCACGGTCGAGATCACGTACGCGGCCCCGCACCACCTCCTCGCCGAGGGGCCGACGCTCGACGTGCGGCGCACGCGCGCGGGCGACGCCTGGGAGAAGCGCAACGTCGAGAAGGCCGCGGCTCCGTCGGCCGGCGTCATGCTCGGACTGCCGAAGATCGGCGCGCCGGCGCCGCTTCCGGTGGCCACGGGCAGCGGCTGCGGCTGCGACTGACCGCGGGAGGGTTCAGCCGGCCGGCGATGGGTCGGCGGCCGGCCGGGCGCGAAGGCGGGGCGGCCGGGAAGCAGCGGGCACGGAACGGTGCGGCCGGGTCCTGTGAGCGCTCGGCTACCCTGCGGATCATGCTCGTCGCCGCCGCAGTCTGCCCTGCCCCGCCCCTGCTCGTACCCGAGGTCGCCGCGGGTGCCGCGCCCGAACTGGACGCCGCCCGTGCCGCCTGCGTGGACGCGCTGGGAGTGCTCGCCGCCGCCCGGCCGGACCGGCTCGTGGTCGTCGGACCCGCCGAACAGGCCGCGCGCGGCCCCTACCCGGAGGGCGCGCGGGGCTCGTTCCGCGGCTTCGGGGTGGATCTCGGCGTGACGCTGGGCCGCGACCCGGGAAGGCCCGGCGAGCGCCCGCTGCCGCCCTCCCTCGCCGTGGCCGCGTGGCTGCTGGAGCGGACCGGCTGGTCGGACGCCCCGATCGAGGGACTCGGCGTCGGGGAGCCCCTGGCGGCCGAGCGGTGCGTCGAGGCGGGCCGGAACCTCGTCGCCGACGGGGAGCGGCTCGCGCTGCTCGTGATGGGCGACGGCAGCGCATGCCGGACGGTGAAGGCACCGGGCTATCTGGACGCACGGGCGGAGCCGTTCGACGCGGCGGCCGCGCGTGCCCTGGGGGCGGCGGACGTCGCCGCCGTCAAGGCGCTGGACGCCGACCTGGCGTACGAGCTCAAGGCTTCGGGCCGGGCTCCCTGGCAGGTCCTGGCCGGCGCTGCCGAGGACGCGGGACTCTCCGGCGCGCTGCTGTACGAGGACGCGCCGTACGGGGTGGGCTACCTGGTCGCCGCGTGGTCGTAGAGCGCTGACGGCCGCCGGGCCCACCCGTGCGGTGGACGGCCGCGAGCACGCTGCGCCGCGGCCGTCCACCGATCGTCGTACCGTTCTGCCTCAGGAGGCTCGGGAGACCCGGGAGCGAGTCTCAGGAGGTCGGAGGAGGTGTCCCCGGCGGGGTGGCGGGGTCGCCGCCGTCCGTCTCCGGGCCCTTCTTGTGCGCGAGCCGGTCCATGGCGCCCTTGGCCTTGCCCGTGCCCGTCTGGATCTTGTCGCTGTACTTGCCCTTGGTCTTCTCGTCGACCACCTTCGCGGCCTTGTCCAGACCGTGCGTGATCTTGCCCCCGTGCTGGTGCGCGAGGTCGGAGACCTTGTCCTTCGCCGGGGCGATCTTGGCCATCAAACTGTCCTTCAGACCCATGGGGTCACCTTCCCTCGCGGCGCGGTTACCTACGGGCGCCCTCGCCGGCGGCGGTCCGCGGCTGCTCCGGTCCCGCAGTTCCGGCGGGTGGCGCCGCCTCGGGACCGGTCGCGGCCGCCTCGGTCGGCTCCTCGGCGGCCGCCGACTCCCTGCCGGTCTCCTCGGCGGCCCGGCCCGCGACCTGACCCGCAGCCCGGGTCACGGGCCGATCCGTAAACGCCCATATTCACTCAATACGTTACTCGCGCGGACGAAACGCCGCGTCGCCCGGCATGTCCGATCGCGCCGTCCGGGTCGGTGCCGCCCGTAACCGGCGGCCGGAGTCCCGCAACGGGCAACGACGCCGAACGGACGCCGTCACGTAACCCGTTCGAAGGCAGGCCTTGAGGTTTGCGAGACTGGTGCGGTGAGCAGCGCACCCCTCGCCCCCCGAGTCATCGCCGTCGTCGGACCGACCGCGGCCGGAAAGTCCGATCTGGGCGTCTTCCTGGCCCAGCGGCTCGGCGGCGAGGTCGTCAACGCCGACTCCATGCAGCTCTACCAGGGGATGGACATCGGTACCGCCAAGCTGACGCAGCAGGAGCGCGGCGGCGTCCCCCACCACCTCCTCGACGTCTGGGACGTGACCGTCACGGCCTCGGTCGCCGAGTACCAGCGGCTCGCCCGGGAGCGGATCGACGCGCTGCTCGCCGAGGGGCGCTGGCCGGTCCTGGTCGGCGGCTCCGGCCTGTACGTGCGCGGCGCCGTCGACAACCTGGAGTTCCCCGGCACCGACCCCGTGGTCAGGGCCCGCCTGGAGGAGGAGCTGACCCTGCGCGGCTCCGGCGCGCTGCACGCCCGGCTGGCCGCCGCCGATCCCGAGGCGGCCCAGGCGATCCTGCCCGGCAACGGGCGCCGTATCGTGCGGGCCCTGGAGGTGATCGAGATCACCGGCCAGCCCTTCACCGCCAACCTCCCCGGTCACGACTCCGTCTACGACACCGTGCAGATCGGCGTCGACGTGGCCCGCCCGGAGCTCGACGAGCGCATCGCGCGCCGGGTCGACCGGATGTGGGAGGCGGGGCTCGTGGACGAGGTCCGCGCGCTGGAGGCGCGCGGCCTGCGCGAGGGGCGTACGGCGTCGCGTGCGCTCGGGTACCAGCAGGTGCTCGCCGCGCTCGCGGGGGAGTGCACGCACGACGAGGCGCGTGCGGAGACCGTCCGTGCCACCAAACGCTTCGCGCGCCGTCAGGATTCATGGTTCAGGCGCGATCCGCGGGTGCACTGGTTGAGTGGGGCTGCGGCGGATCTCACAGAACTTCCCCGGCTTGCGCTGGCGTTGGTCGAACGACCGGTTACAGCCTGATCACGTGATGGCATCGGGACGCCCAGGCCGTCATCCAGGCCTGTTGCGTCATGCCATCATCGAGCTTCGATCGACCAAGTGGAGTCCGAGTTGGGAGGGCGCGTGGCGATGGAGGCCGGCCCTCGCGACACCGCACGAGACACCGAGCCCGTCATCATCGACCGTGGTGATGCGGAGCAGGATGTGGATCGGCTGAGTCCCGACGGCCCCGACGAGATCCAGGGCGGTGTGACCGCCGACGGTCCCGAGCCCGAGGAGATGTTCGCGAGCGGGCCCGAGGTCGAGGTCGAGCTGCGTCCGCAGCGACGGCTGCGCATCTGGCAGCTCGCGCCCATCGTGGCCCTGGCCGCGACCGGCTCCCTGATGTTCGCCTTCCCGCTCGCCTTCGACTTCGGCGACAGCGGCGCGGTGATCGCCATGCTCGGCCTGCTGATCTGCTCCTGCGCGGCCGGCTGGGGCATGATGGCCGCGCTCCGGGTCGGACACACCTGGCCCGGACTGCCCGCCCGTGGCTCCGGACGCCGGCCCGACTGGCGGATGGTGCTCATGTACGTGGTGCTGGTCGCCGCGGTCGTGGCCCTCGCCGTCTGGCGCGTCGCCCGGCTGCGCTGACCCGCTGTCCCCGTCGGGCGGCGGCCCCGCCGCCGTCGGAGTGTCAGGCCCACCCCGTACGATCGAGGGATGAGCTCGCGGATCGCCTTCCTCAAGGGTCACGGCACCGAGAACGACTTCGTGATCGTTCCGGACCCCGACAATGTCATCGACCTGCCCGCGGCCACCGTGGCCGCCCTGTGCGACCGCCGCGCGGGCATCGGCGGCGACGGTCTGCTGCACGTGGTGCGCTCCGCCGCGCACCCGGAGGCCAGGGCGCTGGCGGACCGGGCGGAGTGGTTCATGGACTACCGCAACGGTGACGGCTCGATCGTCGAGATGTGCGGCAACGGCGTGCGGGTGTTCGCCCGCTACCTCCAGCACGCCGGCCTGGTCACCGAGGGCGACCTCGCGGTGGCCACGCGCGGGGGCGTGAAGACGGTGCACATCGCCAAGGCGGCGGCCGACGGCGGTCCGGCCGCGGGCGACATCACCGTAGGCATGGGCAAGGCGGTCCTCCCCGACGGGGACGTCACCGTGACCGTCGGCGAGCGCAGCTGGCCCGCGCGGAACGTGAACATGGGCAACCCGCACGCGGTCGCCTTCGTCGACGACCTGGCGCACGCCGGTGACCTGTACGCCCCGCCGCCGTTCCACCCCGCTTCCGCCTACCCGCACGGGGTGAACGTCGAGTTCGTGGCCGACCGCGGCCCGGGCCACGTGGCGATGCGCGTCCACGAGCGCGGTGTCGGCGAGACCCGCTCGTGCGGCACGGGCGCGTGCGCCGTCGCCGTGGCGGCCGCGCGCAGGGACGGCGCCGACCCGGCCGTGACCGGAACTCCGGCGACGTACACCGTCGACGTGCCCGGCGGACGGCTGCTGATCACCGAGCGGCCCGACGGAGAGATCGAGATGACCGGTCCCGCGGTGATCGTCGCCGAGGGCGAGATCGACGCGGAGTGGCTGGAAAACGTGGTCGGCTGAGCAGGTGGCGGGCTTGGCATCCCAGTCACGGAACCCGCCGTGCGCGCGATGTGTCCACCTGAGCGACAGACGTGCGTACGAAAGCACGGCCGATCTCAACTCGCTTGGCGTGAAAGCGTAAACCTCGCATTCATCGCTCGAATGGGTGATCCGTTTCACGCTCGGCGAGAGACGGTCGGCCGCACGTGGTGGGCTCGGTAGCATCAAGCACCGGTTCGGACGGGGGATCGTCGTCATCCCCCGAGCCGTGCCCGCCATGGGGCACCCGTCCGCCGGTCCACGCAGCCGGAGGTGCCCATGAGTGCGGAGGCCACGAACCCCGCGACCCCAGGCCCGGTGACGCCGACCGTCGCCGTTCCCGCCGCGCCCGTCGCGCCGCGCAAGAGGGCCCGCCCCCGGATCGACCTGCGCCGCCTCGGCCGGGCCGCGCTGCTCGGCCCCGCCTCCCGCGACCGGCTGCCCGACGCGATCAGCCATGTCGCCGAGGCGCACCGCGCCCACCATCCCGACGCCGACCTGGAACCGCTGCGCCGCGCCTACGTGCTCGCCGAGTCCTCGCACCGCGGCCAGATGCGCAAGAGCGGTGAGCCGTACATCACCCACCCGCTCGCCGTGACCCTCATCCTCGCCGAACTCGGCGCCGAGACCACGACATTGACGGCCTCACTGCTGCACGACACCGTCGAGGACACCGAGGTCACGCTCGACCAGGTGCGGGACGAGTTCGGTGAGGAGGTGCGCTACCTCGTAGACGGCGTCACGAAGCTGGAGAAGGTCGACTACGGCGCCGCCGCCGAACCCGAGACCTTCCGCAAGATGCTCGTCGCCACCGGCAGCGACGTCCGCGTGATGTCGATCAAACTCGCCGACCGGCTGCACAACATGCGCACCCTCGGCGTCATGCGCCCCGAGAAACAGGCCCGCATCGCCAAGGTCACCCGGGACGTCCTCATCCCGCTCGCCGAGCGGCTCGGCGTCCAGGCGCTCAAGACCGAACTGGAGGACCTCGTCTTCGCGATCCTCCACCCCGAGGAGTACCGCCACACCCGCGAACTGATCAGCGAGGACGCGGCCCGCCCCGACGCCCCGCTCGCCGAGATCGCCGACGAGGTACGCGGGGTCCTGCGCGAGGCGGACATCCAGGCCGAAGTCCTCATCCGGCCACGGCACTTCGTCTCCGTGCACCGCGTCGCCCGCAAGCGCGGCCGGCTGCGCGGCGCGGACTTCGGCCGGCTGCTGGTCCTCGTCAACGAGGACGCCGACTGCTACGCCGTGCTCGGCGAACTGCACACCTGCATGACCCCGGTCGTCTCGGAGTTCAAGGACTTCATCGCCGTCCCCAAGTTCAACCTGTACCAGTCGCTGCACACCGCCGTGGCACGCGGGGACGGCCAGGTCGTCGAAGTCCTCATCCGTACCCACCAGATGCACAAGGTCGCCGAGGCCGGAGTCGTCGCGCTCGGCAATCCGTACGCTCCGCCCGCGGAGGAGCAGGCCGTCAGCGACGGCGAGCGCGTCGACCCCACCCGGCCCGGCTGGCTCTCCCGCCTGCTGGACTGGCAGGAGGCCGCGCCCGACCCCGACACCTTCTGGTCCACCCTGCGCGAGGACCTCGCCCAGGACCGCGAGATCGCCGTCTTCCGGCCCGACGGCGGCGCGCTCGGCCTGCCCGAGGGCGCCAGCTGCGTCGACGCCGCGTACGCGCAGTACGGCGAGGACGCGCACGCGTGCATCGGCGCCCGCGTCAACGGCCGGCTGGCGACGCTGAGCACGGTCCTCAAGGACGGTGACACCGTCCAGCTGCTCATGGGCCAGGACCCGGCCTCCGAGCCCTCCAGGAAATGGCTGGAGCACGCACACACGCCCGCCGCCCGGATCGCCATCCAGCGATGGCTCGCCGCACACCCGGTGAGCGAGGAGGACGACACGGAACTCCGCGACGAGGCCGACGCCGGGAGCGCGCGAACCGCGCCGGGCGCGTCCGGCGGACCCGTCGCCGCAGGTGGCGCGTCCCGCCCCGCCGCGAGTGCCGTGGTCGACCTGCCCGGCGCCACCGTACGACTCGCCGGCTGCTGTACGCCCGTACCGCCCGACGAGATCACCGGCTTCGCCGTACGCGGGGGAGTGGTGACCGTGCACCGCGTGGAGTGCGCCGGGGTGACGCGCATGAAGGACGCGGGGCGCCCCGAGATGGGCGTGCACTGGGGGGACACCACCGCGTGCCGGGTCACCCTGGTCGCTGAATCGTTCGGTCGCCCCCACCTCCTGGCCGACCTCACCGAGGCCATCGCCCAGGAAGGCGCCGAGATCGTCTCCGCGACCGTGGAGCCCCCGAGCCAGCAGCGCGTACGCCACACCTACACCCTGCAACTCGCCGACGCGGCCCACCTGCCCGCCCTCATGCGGGCGATGCGCAATGTGCCCGGCGTGTTCGACGTGAGCCGCGCCCAGCATCACGCGCCGGCGATCTGAATACACTCGGCCGCGCCGCACCGCACCTCGTCGCGCCCCACCACAGCCCGAATGCTCCTGAATTACCCGTTCGGGTGGGTTCGACGCGCGCCGTCACCATCGTGCATGCATGCGCTGGTAGCCGTGGTGCATGTCGCACACCCTCCGCATCCGGGCTTCCCGGCCGCGTACCCGGGCCCCCCGACGGCTGACGGCAGCACTGCTCGCCTCGGCCGTCTCCGTCTGCCTCGTCGCCGCGAGCGCCCCGCCGGCCCCGCTCGGCGTCGGCGACCGCCTCTTCCCGTACCTGGGCAACCCCGGCTACGACGTGGCGTCGTACGACCTCTCCTTCACCTATCCCGGCCGCAACGACAAGCCGCTCCAGGCCGTCACGACCATCGACGCCTGGACGACCGCCTCGCTGGACCGCGTCAACCTCGACTTCGCCCACGGCACGGTACGGTCGGTCGAGGTCGACGGACTGCCCGCCCCCTTCACCACCGCCGGCGACGACCTGGTGATCACTCCCGAGACACCGCTGCCCGCGGGCAGTTGGATGCGCATCACCGTGCGGCACACCAGCGATCCCCGGGCCGTCAAGGGCAAGGACGGCGGCTGGGTGCGGACCGCGGACGGACTCGCCATGGCCAACCAGGCCGACGCCGCCCACCTGGTGTTCCCGTCCAACGACCACCCGTCCGACAAGGCGATGTTCACCATCCGGGTCACCGCGCCCAACGCCTACACCGCCGTCGCCAACGGGATCCCCACCGGGGTCGACCGGGTGGGCGGGGCGACCACCTGGACCTACCGCACCCAGCACCCCATGGCGACCGAGCTCGCCCAGGTGTCCATCGGCCGCTCCAGCGTCCTGCACCGCCGCGGGCCGCACGGACTGCCCGTCCGGGACGTCGTGCCCACCAAGGACCGGGCCGTGCTCGAACCGTGGCTCAAGAAGACGCCCGACCAGATCGCCTGGATGGAGAGCAAGGTCGGGCCCTACCCCTTCGAGACCTACGGTCTGCTCATGGCCCAGGCCTCCACCGGCTTCGAACTGGAGACACAGACCCTCTCCCTCTTCGAACGGGACGTCTTCACCACTCCCGCCTACCCCAAGTGGTACGTCGAGTCGGTCATGGTCCACGAGCTGTCCCACCAGTGGTTCGGCGACAGCCTCACCCCTCGCACCTGGTCCGACGTGTGGCTCAACGAAGGACACGCCACCTGGTACGAGTCCCTCTACGCGCAGGAGAAGGCGCACAAGCCGATGGAGGCCCGGATGAAGGCGGCCTACGCAGCCTCCGACCGCTGGCGCGCGGCCGGCGGACCGCCCGCGGCCCCCAAGCGGCCCGACCCCGGCCAGAAGATCGGCATCTTCCGGCCCAACATCTACGACGGCGCCGCCCTCGTCCTCTACGCCCTGCGCCAGAAGATCGGCAGCGAGCGCTTCGAGCGCCTGGAACGGATCTGGGCGCAGAACCACCGGGACCGCAACGTCACCACCGCCGAATTCGTACACCTCGCCTCGGACGTCGCGGGACGTGACCTGAGCGGGTTCTTCAAGGCGTGGCTCTACGGGAAGAAGACCCCGCCGATGCCGGGCCACCGGGACTGGAAGTCCACCGCGCCGGCCGCAGCGCCGGCCCCCGCTCCCACCGGGCGGCACGGCGCGCGATAACACGGATGACGGCACGGCTCGTGCCGTGCGACCATCGTCGGGCCGGCGGCGCGCCGGGCGGTCCGCCCTCCTTGTTCACGAGTGGCCGGGAATCTCCCGGGGTACTCGAACGTTGTGAGGTGTGACGGATCGCGCTCCGTCGCCGAACCCGAATCACGATCGACGTAAGGATCCAATGACCTCCTCTTCTTCCTCTTCCCAGGACACCAAGCGCTTCGCGCACGCCTACCCCGAAGGTCTTCGGGCCGATGCCCTGATGGAAGAGGACGTCGCCTGGAGCCACGAGATCGACGGGAACCGGGACGGCGATCAGTTCGACCGCTCCGAGCGCGCGGCCCTGCGCCGCGTTGCAGGCCTCTCCACCGAGCTCGAGGACGTCACCGAGGTCGAGTACCGCCAGCTCCGGCTGGAGCGGGTCGTGCTCGTCGGTGTCTGGACCTCCGGAACCGTGACCGACGCCGAGAACTCCCTCGCGGAGCTCGCCGCCCTCGCGGAGACGGCGGGAGCGCTCGTGCTCGACGGCGTCATCCAGCGCCGCGACAAGCCCGACGCCGCCACCTACATCGGCTCCGGCAAGGCCCAGGAGCTGCGCGACATCGTCCTCGAGACGGGCGCGGACACCGTCATCTGCGACGGTGAGCTCAGCCCGGGGCAGCTGATCCACCTCGAGGACGTCGTCAAGGTCAAGGTCATCGACCGTACGGCCCTGATCCTCGACATCTTCGCCCAGCACGCGAAGTCCCGAGAGGGCAAGGCGCAGGTCGCGCTCGCGCAGATGCAGTACATGCTGCCCAGGCTGCGCGGCTGGGGTCAGTCGCTGTCCCGCCAGATGGGCGGCGGCAAGGGCGGCGGCCTCGCCACCCGTGGTCCCGGTGAGACCAAGATCGAGACGGACCGGCGCCGGATCCGCGAGAAGATGGCGAAGATGCGCCGGGAGATCGCGGAGATGAAGACCGGCCGCGAGATCAAGCGGCAGGAGCGACGCCGCAACAAGGTGCCGTCCGTCGCCATCGCGGGCTACACCAACGCCGGAAAGTCCTCGCTGCTCAACCGTCTCACGGGCGCGGGCGTCCTGGTCGAGAACGCCCTGTTCGCGACCCTGGACCCGACCGTGCGCCGGGCCGAGACGCCGAGCGGCCGGCTGTACACGCTGGCCGACACCGTCGGGTTCGTCCGGCACCTGCCGCACCACCTGGTCGAGGCGTTCCGCTCCACCATGGAGGAGGTCGGCGACGCCGACCTGATCCTGCACGTGGTGGACGGCTCGCACCCGGTCCCGGAGGAGCAGCTGGCCGCCGTACGCGAGGTGATCAGGGACGTCGGCGCCACCCAGGTGCCCGAGATCGTCGTGATCAACAAGGCCGACGCGGCCGACCCGCTGACGCTCCAGCGGCTGATGCGGATCGAGAAGCGCTCCATCGCCGTCTCGGCCCGTACCGGCCGGGGCATCCAGGAGCTGCTCGCGCTGATCGACAGCGAGCTGCCCAGGCCCTCGGTCGAGATCGAGGCGCTCGTGCCCTACACGCACGGCAAGCTGGTGGCCCGCACCCACTCCGAGGGCGAGGTGATCTCCGAGGAGCACACCCCGGAGGGCACCCTGCTCAAGGCCCGGGTGCACGAGGAGCTCGCGGCGGACCTCGCGCCGTACGTGCCCGCTCCCGCACTCTGACCGACCGCGCGAAGGCCCGC
>NZ_JBEOWS010000157.1:0-21090 GCF_040296125.1 Streptomyces sp. NPDC002265
GGGGACGTTCCTGTCCTTCAGGCTGCCGCCCAAGGTCGACTCGGCCAAGGGCGAGGACATCGCGCTGCTGGCCTCGGACGAGGAGCATGTGCGCGCAAGGTGGAAGCCCGGCCTGACGAGGCCGACCGTCAGACGCGTGACTACGCCAAGGACCTCTGGCACGATGGTGTCCCGCCAAGTGGTGTAGCAGCGATCGCCGCGAAAGTGCAGGGTGTGGCCAGATGCGGGCAATTGTCGACCGGACGATCTGACGCTTTGTCAGTCGATGACGTCTATGGCGCGGGACTGCCGGCCTAGGCGCGCCTTTCTCCGAGGCCAGAGCCGCGGGTTCCGCTCCGGCCATCTCCGGCAAGACGGCTCGCCTGATGAGCTGTCAGGTCGCAGAGATGCCGTGCAGGCCGATTGGGCACGTGACCTGCATCTTCGACGTGATCGCCGCTACACCACTTGGCGGGACGCGACCTCTGGCACGCCGCACTCCCGGCCGCTGTCCGAGACGAGATGGGGCGCATCGAACTCAGTCTCGAGGTGCAGTTCCTGGCACTGTGCCGCCAACCGGGATTGAACTGTCGGATCCGGCAGGACATCTTCTACCTCGCCGGGCGTGCCGCGATGGCCCTCGATCTGGGGCACTTGGAAGCGGCAGAGCGAGAGATCCGGCGCATGGACGGGTGGGTTCCACGGAGCCACAGAACAGCCGCTCCGCCTGAAGCGCGACGTCCCTGATCGCTGTCGCTGGAAGACCGGGTGCTGCTGGGCACCGCGTACTGGCGGTCCGGTCTGACACTGCGTCAGCTCGTCTCGCTATTCAGCATCTCGACGTCAACTGCCAACTTCATCAACGATGTACATCCCGCACGAAGACCTGGCTACCACGACGGTTCCTTGAGCCTGTGTCAGGAACAGTAGGAGTTCTCCACTCGCGGACAGTTGATCTCCCCACTGCTGGACGTTGAAAGTCCCCGGTGGACAGTTGATCTCCCCGCTTGTGGGTCAACCGAGCGGGACGACGCCTCGTCCGGTGGTCGCCTCGGCGAGGCGGTGGCTGTCGCCCTGCGTGACGACGACGTGGGCGTGATGCAGGAGCCGGTCGACGGTCGCGGTGGCGAGGGTCTTGGGCCTGATCTCGTCGAATCCAGACGGATGAAGGTTGCTGCCGACGGCCAGACCTCGACGTTCGTAGGCCGCATCGAGCAGACGGTAGAAGCCTTCGGCGGCGTCCAGCGAGACGGGCAGGAGCCCGATGTCGTCAACGATGATCAAATCGGTCCGGGTGATCCGACTGATGGCCTTCGAGACGGAGTCGCCGACGCGGTGACGGCGGATCAGAGCCCCGAGGTCCTCGATGGTGAACCAGGCGACCGTCATCCCGGCGTCGACGGCGGACTGGCCGAGAGCCTCGCTGAAGTGCGACTTCCCGGTCCCGGAGGGGCCGACGACGCAGAGGTTCTCGCGCCGGCCGACCCATTCCAGGGCCCGCAGCGCCGACTGGGTAGGGACCGGAATCGAGGACGCTTCCTCATTCCAGATGTGGAAGGTCTTGCCGGTCGGGAAGGCAGCCCGGATGCGGCGGATGCGGAGGTTGGCCGCGTCGCGGCCGGCGGCCTCCTCGGCAGCAGGGCCCGGACGGTCTCGGCGGGATCCCAGCGCTGGGACTTCGCCGTGGGGATGATTTCCGTCATCGCCCTGCGGATGTGCGGCAGCTTCAACCTTCGGGTCAGTGCGATCGCCTCGTCGAACGCGGCGCCGGACGTTGCGGCGACCGCCGAAGCGGGTGCTTGCATGCGGGGCAGTGTCGCGGCCGGTTGAGCAGGGCTGTCGTGCATGAGTCGGGTGCACTTTCCAGGTCGGGGCCGGTGCGGGATGCCCGCCGGCCGAGGTGATGCTGGTGCTGTCATGGAGGTCGGATAGGTTGCCCGGATGACCGACACGGACCCGCTGGTGCCTATCCTCGCCGGACTCGTCGTCGATGTCGTCTGGTTCCTCGACAGCTGCGAGGACGACGAGGTCGACCCCGACTCCGCGGTGAAGATGATGGAGAACGCCGCCTGGGTGCTGGGGCGGCTGCCGAAGGACCAGCACGACCGGTTCCTGACTGTCCTCGCGGACCTTGCCGAGGCCGAGCAGGACCCGGGGCGGCGGGAATTCTTGGAGGCTTTCCCGTTCTCCTGCGGCCTGGTCGACGAGGAACCCGAGGGCTCAGGTCGAGCCGAAGCCTGACCAGGCGGAGGTGCCCGGCTGCAGGCTGTGGGTCTCGCTGCGGCGGGCCAGCTCGGAGTGGTCGTGCTCGCCCTGGTGGTCCAGGATCGACAGCAGGTCGCCCTCGGCGAACCGTCCGACCGTCGCGGCGGTGCCAAGCGCGCGGTCGACGTCGGCGGTGCCGTAGAGCTTGGCGAGCGCGACCGCGTCGGCCATCTTCGCCCTGATCCGGCGGACACCGGTCGCCGCGGCCTCGACCAGCCAGGCCGCCGCCCCGGGTCCGATCGCCAAGAACTGAGCCTCGGCCGGGTTCGTCGGCTTCGGAGTGCGCTCGCCGCGAGGGGCGGCGGGGTGGTGCTCGTCGGCGATCCGCGGACTGCCCGGCATCGAGCGCGGGTGGCGGGTGACCTCGGCCGCACTGCCTCCGGTCATCGCGGTGACGATCAGCTCGTCGCCGTGGAAGCTGACCCAGACGCGCTCGTCGACGAGCTGGTGCAGGACCGAGTAGCGGACCGACTCGACCAAGATGGTGGAGTCCTTGCCGACCCGGCGGGCCTCGCCGAACGCGGCGGTGAACGGTTACTCGGGCACCGGGCGAAGCCGCAGCCGTTCCTCGGCCAGCAGCTCGGCCGGGATCCGGCGAGTCTCGCGGTGGATCCGGTCGTTCACCTCGGCCATGAAGTCCTCGCAGGCCTCCTGGAGTTCGGCGAAGTCGGCGTACTCGGTTCGCAGGTTGACCGCGGTGGGGACCAGGTCCCGCTTCGCGATTCGGACCGTCGCCTCGGTGCCGCCCTTCGAGGCCGGGTCGGCCAGCAATGCACGACCTGACGACGGTGCCGTAGTAGCGAGCGACGGGCACCAGCTCGGGGTTGCGGACCGCGATCCGGGCCACGTGCTCGACCGTGACGGTCTTCTCGTTGTCGGTCAGGCAGTAGGTCGGGACCCCGCCCAGCGTCCGGAACGTCGCGTCCAGGCAGACGGCCACGGTCGGCAGGGGCTTGTCGAGGACGGGGATGACCACCCGGAAGCGGGACCAGGCGAGCCACGCGCACCACAGGCTGGTGCGTCTGCCGTCAATGTACAGGCCCTCGCCCCAGTCCCACTGCAGCCACATCGCCGGTTCGGGTATCCAGGGCCGGAAGACCCTGCGGTTCCCGGCCCGGTAGGACTCCTTCGCTGCGGCGACGGCCCGGCGGGTGGTGCGGTCGGTGCCGGTGAAGCCCATCGCGGCGATCTTCTTGTGAACAGCGTCGGCGCCGACCTTGCCGTGGGAGCGTTCGACCAGTTCCTCGACCTTCGGCAGGAAGTCGTCGATCAGCTTCGACCGCACCGCACCGCGCGCTCCGTCGGGTCGGCCCCCTGCCCGCGCAGCTGCACGTATCGACGCAAGGTGTGGTGGTCGCAACCCGCCAGCTCGGCCGCCTTCCGGTAACTCCCGGTGAGGTAGTAGGCCTCAAGAATCTCCGTGACCTCCTAATCGCTCTTCACCCCGCCCACTCTGTGTCATGGGCTGGGCCGGTCTGCGGGGAGATCAGCTGTCCGTCACCGGGGAGATTTCATGTCCACCAGCGGGGAGGCCAACTGACCGCCAGCGGGGAGTCTGCCGTGTCCTCTGACAAGCCTGCGCCCCGAGTTGCCAGACGTGAGGTTGTCCTGGATGGGGCACCTCTTCTCCTGGGCCGAGGGTGGAGCCGGCGTACTGCTGGTCGAACAGGGCGTGCCATGAGGCCCTGCGGCTGTGCGAAGGCACCCCGATCAGCTCCGCCTGCCAATGCCCGCGTCACGTGCACGAGCAGGCCGGACCATGGTGTGATCACCAAGCGGTACGCGACTATGGCGACGAGTTCCGGATCTGGAGCTCGCAGCCAGCGGTCCTGGCCAAGGCATCATCCGCGTTGTACGCGTCGTGGGTGTCGTCGTACTCCGGGGCAGTGCGAAGCCGAAGGAGTACGTCGGTGCCCCTGCTCAGCGCCGATCCCGCCGCGTTCCCCGCCGAGCCCCCCGCCGACACGCACGATCCGGCGGTCACCGCGGCCCACGACGGGGCGGCGTTCAGCGCACTCGACGAGATGACAGACCACTGGGCACGCCCTGGCTGGTCAGACGGCAGCAGAGCGTACTACTGGATGCTGACCTTCCCGGATGATCAGCGGCTCGCGACGCTGGCGCGACACTGCCAGCAGGATCTGGAACCTCTCGGCCTCGACCCGGTGCCGACGGACGGGCTGCACATCACCCTCGCCCGCGTGGGCAAGCCGGACGCTGTCATGCCCGGCCAGCTGAACCGCCTGGCGCGCGACGCCGAGGCGCTGCTGACCTCCGCGTTCTCCGTACGGGCTATGCCGCTGGCCGGATCCCGCGGCGCCGTCCGCCTGTCCCTCGGCCCCTGGGAGCCCCTGCTTCGACTGCACCACGCGCTGGCCAAAGCTGGGGCCGGCGTCGGTCTCGCCCCGAAGAAGCCGACGTCCGCCTTCCGACCGCACCTGAGCCTCGCCTACAACAACCGTCGCCGTCGAGAGCTGGCCCCGTCGTGGAGGCGGTTTCAGGACTGCGCACTCTCCCGGCCGTTGAACTCGCCGTGGCCTCCGTCCAGTTGGTGGAGCTCCGCCGTGAGAGGCGGAGGTATGCTGGGATGTACGGAAGAACGTCCCGCTCGGATAGCCCACCGGTGTCCAGGGCGAGAACCACGACCACTTCCTTGTCGATCGCGGTCGGCCGGACCGACCACTCGCAGGCCAACTCCACCATGACCAGCAGTCCGAGACCTGGATCAAGGCGGTCCGTGCCGACGACTTGCCCAGCCTCCAGGCCTTCGTCAACGGCGTCGAAGGCGATCTCGCCGCCGTCATCGCCGGACTCACGCTGTCGTGGAGTTCTGTCGAAGGCCATGTCGACCGGATCAAAAAAATGCTCAAGCGCCAGGTGTACGGCCCGGCCGGCTCCAGGCTCTGGCGGAGACGAGTCCCTGCATCCTGACGGGCTCGTCACAAGCCCTGCTGAAGTCGCTCCGCAGCCTGAGCAGGTGTGTCGTAGTAGCCAGGTCGTGCCAGCAGGACCGAGCTGAAGTAGTAGCCCTGCTCTTCCTCTGGCTCGTCGTCGGCTGCGAACGGGCGCCAGAAGCACAGGAGCAGGTCTGAGGCGACGAAAGACGCTGGGTCGTCGGGGTCTGCCTCGATCGAGGTGTATTCGCCGATGCGTCGCACCAGTTCGCGGGCCGGGATCGCGAACACGTCCAAGTCCCGGAAGACGACTCGGTCCGTCTGAGTCGACGGCCGCCTCCCGAGCTCAACGGCTTCCAGCATGTCTCGCATGCAGTGGATGCTGATCATCAGACCGCTGGGACGGAGGACGTGCTGACCCGGCCGGTCGGACTCCGAGACCGTGGAAAGATCGCGGAGCGAGTCCAGCGCCGCGTTGGCCGATTGTCGAGTCATACCGATCCGCAACGGGCCACCGCCGTTCGGTGGGGCGAGATCGAAGTCCATGCGGGCATGATCCCAAACAGGTCCGGCAACGAGTCACGAGGGACCATCTCGCACCAAGTCCTTACAGCTCATGACTCGTCCATAGAAGTTGGACCAGAACCCGAGTTGTGATACCACCGGGCTCCTTGCCGGGGCATCATCGGGTTGCTCCTGGCGAAGCACACTGTCGAGGTCTACTGCCAACAGGTTCGGCGCACGCCCTCGGAGTAATCACTTGCCGCGAAGGGGCGCCTCGTGCTGACACTGGTCCCATGACCAGGGCTACGAGGGAACCTCTACCGGGAGGCGGTGTCGTCCTGGCCGTACCGGACGGCCTGTCAGGGCCGCCCCTAATGCGCTTTGAGCGAGTCACCAACCGCAAGTGGATCCTCCTGCAGGGTGAACGGCCCCTGATCCAGGCCCGATCGGAGGGCGACGGCTGCTGCCGCGACCTCCATCTGCGCCGCTTTCCCGGTCACCGCTCCCCATTGCCGCCTCTGACCGCTGCGGCGATGCGGACCGGGGCCGACTGGCCGCACCGATACGCGCTGTGGCTGGAAGAGACGGGACTCGGCCCACTCCACTACGGGCGCTGGCTGCTGGCTCCGCACTCCACTTTCGCTCCGGGTATCTGGGATTGCGACCTCGTTCAGGACTGGCCGGACGCCACCCTCGAACTGCTCTGCGGAGGTGGCTGGCACGGTGTCTTGCCGCTGCGTCCGCTGCCGGCACCGGACGCCTCGCGCGTGAAGGCGTACCGCAAGCACGCCCGGGAGGGCACCCTCGCCCCGGTCCTGCTGTGGTGGGTGTCCTTTCTGGACGGTTGGTTGCTCCTCGACGGCCATGACC
Organism: Streptomyces sp. NPDC002265; assembly: GCF_040296125.1. NCBI lineage: Bacteria > Bacillati > Actinomycetota > Actinomycetes > Kitasatosporales > Streptomycetaceae > Streptomyces > Streptomyces sp. NPDC002265. The sequence goes on from NZ_JBEOWS010000157.1 coordinate 6,513, forward strand.
GGGCTGCTGCCGCTCTGGCTGAGGGCAGGCAACCGGCCTGCGTGGAGCTGGTCCGCGTACCGGACGACGCCGACTGGCGGGCGACCGCCGAGAAGATCACCGAGGCACACGAGGAACGAGTGGCGCGACTGGCCGAGCGCCACACGAGCCCACACACGGAACGTGAACGGCAGGTGCTGGACCAGGCCTACGCCGACGTGATTTCCAACCTGGCGTACGACGCGAAGGCCACTCCCGTGTTTGAACGCCCCCGCGACTGACCACGTCGTGCTGTGTCTTTTGCTGCGCACCGAATGGCGGCTGTCCGACACCATGCGACGACGTCATTTCTTGGACTCCGGCTCAGATTTTGCGGCGGGCGACGCTCTGCCCTTGCTCGACATCGAACAGCAGGATGCACGGTGGCGGCGGGGCAAGGACTGTCCGAAGGCGGGTGAGGTTGGCTCGCCACTGCTTCCAGTCTGCCGGGTCGACCCAGGTCGAGGCCGGCCCGGCCTCCTCACTGATGACACGGGCAAGGGCCTCGTCCGCGAGCATCCGAAGGTCCTCAGGAAAGGCGGGCATGGGTTCCTTGGGACCGTAGGGTGTGTCGATCGGGTAGCCGCCCGGGCATTGCGCCGCGATCAGTGCAGCTGCGGCCACCGCTTCCTCTCCTTCGGTGAGCCAGCCGGTCGCGTCGACGGTGCGCGTGAGGACGCCACGGATCAGCGCCTCGCGCTCCTCGGGCTCGGCGTCATCGAGAGCGTTGGCGAAGTCCGCGGCAGTGTCGTTGTCGAAGGGACCGGTGTCCCAGGTGCCCATGACGATCTCCTCGCATAGCTGCGCCAGGATCCTCACATCAGCCACTGACATTGAGATCGCTGAGCAAGCAGTATTCGAAGCTGGGCAGGTCGTCCTGCCGGACGGCGTCGAGTCAGTCCGGGACACGCGAGGGCAAGTACGTCGACATCACACCCGAGACGTGAGCCAGATCCCGTTCTCCTGAACAAAGCCACCGACGTTGCTCACGCGCTGCCCGAGCGCACCCGGGCAGCGAGTAGGCCGATTCGAGCGGCGGGTGCCTCCCCGGCACGGCCCCCAACGCCGAGAGTGCCGGCAGGGCGGTCCGCGTTGGGCTGCCCTGCGTGCTTGGACGAGGGCCGTCTCGGGAGGGGGTCACCCGGGGCCGGGTGGCAGATGGACGGTCATGATCAGGTGGCAGGTGTCGGTGCCCGACCCGCGGTAGGTGTGGGAGGTGTCGCCGTCGAACGTTGCTGTCTGGCCGGCCTCGACCGGGTACTCGACGCCGTCGACCACGAGCACCATCTGCCCGGCGGTGACACTGATGGTTTCCGTGACGCCGGCCTGGTGCGGGTGACTGGGGTATTCCTCGCCGGGCTCCAGCGTCCAGCGCCAGACCTCGGTGGCCGCCGGGCCGCCGGTCGTCAGCATCAGCCGCGCCTCGCTGCCGTGCTCCCCCTTCCACAAGGGAATGACGGCGTCGGCACTCACCACCCGGGCTCGTTCCTCGCGACGCCCCTCCATCAGGGCGGAGACGGAGATGCCGAGGGTGTCGGCGAGGCGGACCAGGGTGGCGAAGTTCGGGTTGCCCTGGGCTTTCTCCAGTCCGACCAGGGCGCCCTTGCTGACCTTGGCGCGCCGGCCGAGTTCGTCCAGGGTCAGCCCGGCCCGGGTGCGAGCCGCTCTGACGTTGTGCGCGAGCGTCCGCAGCGCCGCCTCGGTCTCGGCCATCGCTTCGTCCTCCCAGCAGGGTGAGTCATTGCACTGAACCATCCGGTCGCTCGGTTGACTTCCATCGGTCGGTGCGTTGTACGGTGTAGTCGTTCCATTGATAGTAAGGGATGTACCCGTGATCGCTCTGCTGCTGGCCCTGGGCAGCTCTATGGCCTACGGATGCGCCGACTTCCTCGGCGGTCTCGGCGCCCGGAAGGCCCACGTCCTGCGCACCGTGGTGGTCGCAGCCCCGGCCTCGCTCGCCGTCGAGTTGCTGCTGTGGCCCGTCCTCGGCGCCTCGTTCACCCCCGCGACCCTCGTCTGGGGCGCGGCGTCCGGCGTGGCGTCGGCTGCCGCGTTCGCCCTGCTCTACCGCACGCTGGCGATCGGTCCGATGAACGTCCTGTCCCCGGTCACGGCACTGGTCTCGGCGATGCTCCCGGTGGCCGTGGGGCTGGTGCAGGGCGAGCGCCTGGGACCGGCCGGACTGATCGGCCTGCCACTGGCGGTGGCGGCGGTGGTGCTGGTCAGCGCCGGACACGGTGCCGGCAGCGCACGCCCGTCACGTACCGCGTTGCTGTTGGCGTTCGGCGCCGGGGCTGCGATCGCCCTGCAGTTGGTCTTCCTGCACCAGGCGCCCGCGGACAGCGGCGTCGGCCCGCTGATCACCGGACGGGCCGTGTCCTCCGCGGTCACGCTGGCCGCGGCCGGACTGATGTACCGGCGGCTCGGTTCACAGAAGCCCGCATACGCCGTGTCGGCTACGGCCGGTGTGCTGGACTCGGTGGCCAATCTGCTGTTCCTGCTCGCCGCCCGCAGCGGCGATCTGGCTGTCGTCGCCGTGATCACCGCTCTGTACCCGGCCGGCACCGTCCTGCTCGCCCGCAGCGTCCTCTCCGAGCGCATCCACCGCAGCCAGCTGATCGGCATGGGCACCGCCGCCGTCGCGGTCAGCCTCCTCGCCCTCACCTGACGGTCAGGATCGGCCACGGCATCGCCCGAAGGTCCGACTCTTCACCTGACTGACCTGCCCATCCAGCCGCCTTGCCCGAACGGACCGTCCGATGACCACCTTCCGCATCAGCCCCGCCGTCGCCGCCGCCTTCCCCGACACCCTCATCGCCGTCGTCACCGCCACCGGGCTGCGCGGCGGCGAGCCCTGGCCCACGACCATCGCCGCTCTGGAGGACCTGGAGGCTCAGACAGCCGACGGCATCTGGCAGCCGGCCAACGAGAGCGACCCGCGCATCGAGGCGTGGCATGCCGCCCCGCGCGCCCCGCGCCGCCGCCGCCCGGCGCACGCGCCCGCCACCGCGCCGCACCACCGACGTGCTCACCCGGCACTGGAACCACCGCGACGCCCACCGCAGCCGCGTCACCGAAGACTCCATCCGCGTCTCCTTCGTCCTGGAAACCGTCGCCGCCACCCGCGACGGGGACCTCCTCAAGGTCGCCGCGGAGGAACTGCACGGCCTCCTCGTTCCGCACACCCGACAGAGCACCGTCCACTACCTCAGCCCGGCGCACCCCGACGCCACCGTCTGACCGCCGCCCCCGGTTCGCCCGCCCGGCGGCACCGGGTTCACGATGGCAGGGCCGCAGCCCGCCGCCGACGAAGAACCACCCGCACCCCTTGGAGGTTCGTCTTGTTCACCGGTCTGAGCGCCTTCCCGCTCACCCCCGTCCCCGGCAACGGCAACGTCGACGAGAAGGCGTTCGCCGCGCTGGTCGACCGGCTCGCCGCCGCCGGTGTCGACTCGATCGGGGCGCTGGGCTCCACCGGTTCCTACGCCTACCTGACCCGCGAGGAGCGCGCCCGCGTCGCCCGCATCGCGGTCGAGCACGGCGCCGGGGTGCCGGTCATCGTCGGTATCGGGGCGCTGCGCACCCGCCAGGTGCTCGAGGCCGCCGAGGACGCACAGAACGCCGGGGCCGCCGGTGTGCTGCTGGCGCCGGTGTCCTACCAGCCGCTGACCGACGACGACGTCTTCGGTCTGTTCGAGGAGGTCACCGCGAACCTGTCGATCCCTCTGGTGATCTACGACAACCCCCGCACCACGCACTTCACCTTCACCGATGAGCTGTACGCCCGGCTGGCCCGGCTGCCGCAGGTGGCGTCGGTCAAGATTCCCGCCCTCCCCACCGACCCCGAGCAGGCCCGGGCCCGTGTCGAGCAGCTGCGCCGGCTCCTGCCCGACACGGTGACGGTGGGCATCAGCGGAGACGCGGCAGCGGCCAGGGGTCTGAATGCCGGAGGCGACACCTGGTACTCGGTCATCGGCGGCACCTTCCCCGAGCCGGCACTCGCCCTCACCCGCGCAGCACAGACCGGCCGGCCCGAGCAAGCCCTGGAGGAGTCCTGGCGGCTCCAGCCTCTGTGGGACCTCTTCACCCAGTACGGAGGATCCCTCCGGGTCGTCGCGGCGGCCGCCGCCCACCTGGGCCTGACCGCCCACCACAACCTTCCCCTGCCGCTGCGCGGGCTCGACACCGAGGAGCGCGCCCACGTCGCCACGGTGATCGAGCAACTCCAGCTCCACACCTGACACATCGCCGCCCCTCCCCACCCCGAGGAGGGGCGGCAGCACTCCAACCACCCCTATGACGGCATCCGTCCGACAGCGTGCGGTCGTACGCCCGATCACCGACCACCCTGCTGACGAATCCTGGGCAGGCTTGTTGTCACTGGGAGGCCGCGGCCCGTTGTCGATGGCTGTGGCCAGCTGCTCGGCGTGAGATCCGCGGGCGTGGCGTACAGCGACCACGGCATGGTCGTCTTCCTCGCGAAGGCCTGCGTCAACGACGTGCATACAGAATCTCTCGCTGAGTTCACCGCAGGCTCCCGGCCTGCGGCGATCGGTGAGACTCCGTGCATGTGTGCGCACGCACCTCTTACAGGTCGAACCGGATGAGAACCTCAACCGCGCCGCCGTCGGCGCTGCCCGGCCAGTGAGGCAGGGACGTGTCGAACTCGGCTGCCTCATCGGGCGGCAATGTCAGGTCGCGCTCGCCGATCACGAGCCGCAGCCGTGACCTTCCCCTCGTAGGGTAGAGACCGTGCCTGCAAGGGAAGTTGAGGGTGGCTCCCGCCCTCCCAGATCAACGTGTGCCCGGCCGATCGCTACCGCGTCCGCCGGGTCCTTTTGGCCGGGGACGCAGCCCGCATCCACTGACAGGAGCCCTCTACCATGCACACATACGACGTCACGGTGACCACCAGCGCCTCGCCGGACATCGTCTGGAAGCTGCTGGTCGACGCCGAGAGTTGGCCGCTGTGGTCCAAGGTGGACAGTCTGGACACGACACGGTCGGTCGACCTCGACCCCGGCGGCGACGACGGCGTCGGTGCCGTCCGGGCTTTCCGCACGGGACGCACCGTGACCGGGGAGCGGCTGACCGAGAAGGTCGAGCGACGCCTCTTGGGCTACGAAGACGCGTTCAACTCGTCGATGCACAACTATCACGCGCGCATCGAGCTGAAGCCGACAGCGGGCTCAGGCACGGTCATCCACTGGTACGGCGAGTACGAGACGAGCTGGCTGTTGCGCTGGGTCATGCCGCGCTACCTCCAGAAGTTCATGCAGGGCATGGCGGAAGGGCTGGCCCGCTACGCCGAGGAGTGCAGGCCGGCTCCGTGATGCCTACGCCGCAGCGCGCGTTCAGCCAGGGCCCGCCCGAGCATCGCGGCGGATCACCCGGGAGTCTCGTACACAGCCTGGACCGGGTCGGGCACCTCGGTGCGCACACCGGATCGACCCCGACTCGATCGGCGGCGAACCGATCACCTCCCTTGTGACAAGCCGGGTGCCTCGTTCGTGGCAGCCAGGCTGCTTCGGCCACCGCAGTTGGAACCCGAACCGTGGCGCAGGGGACCGGGACGAAGCCGCTGATCAGCTTGACCCCAGCAGCGGCTAGGGTTCGAGGAGACCCTCGTGGAGCCAACTGTCAGCTCGGTCAGTAGTGACGGAGGGCCAGGCCTGTCCGTCGTCAGGCGATGCGGTGGAGACGCCCGATTCACGCGGGTTTCTCGCTTCAGGGCGGGTTGCTCGTGGTGAATGAACGAATCTTCGGAAGGGACAGCGATGAGCGGCAGGAGTCTCACTCAAACCGAGGCTGAGACGCGGGCGAGCATGCTCACCGTCGAGCGGTATGACGTTGCCGTCGACCTTTCGGATCTGACGACCGGCTCGCGGGTCCGGTGCGAATCGACGATCACCTTTACGTGTCACCGGCCCGGCGCCGAGACCTTTGTCGATTGCGCGGTGACGGTCGAGAGCGCCACGCTCAACGGGGTCGTGCTGCGTCCGGCTGTTGAGGGCCGGATCGCACTGACCGATCTTGCCGAGCGCAACGTCCTCACGGTGATCTCGGTGACGGAGTGCTCGGCAGATGGCCGGGGCGTGCACAAGGCGGTCGATCCCGCCGACGGTGAGACGTATGTCTACACCGACTTCGCTCCCGACTACGCCCGGTACGTATTGGCCTGCTTCGATCAGCCGGACCTCAAGGCGCCGTGGGCGTTCACCGTGACCGCTCCCGCCGGCTGGCGGGTGTTGAGCAACAGCGGTGACCCGCAGATCGAGGACCTCGGCTCCGTGCGACGCTGGAGCTTCCCGCCGACGCCGCCGCTGGCGGCGTACAACACCGTGATCAACGCGGGCCCGTACTACGAATTGCGTCGTCACGGAGCTGGTCATGATCTCGGGCTCTTCGCCCGCCAGTCGCTGTCTTCGATCCTGGACCGGGACGCCGACGAGCTGTTCACCCTGACCACCCAGGGGCTCGAGTTCTTCGCCGCCAAGTTCGGCATGCCGTTTCCGCAGCACAAGTACGACCAGGTCTTCACGCCCGAGTTCCCCGGCGCGATGGAGAACTTCGGCTGCGTCACCTGGATGGACTGGTTCCTGCGCAGGAGCACGCCGACCAGAGCGGAGTGGGACCTGTTCTCGCGCTACCTGTTGCACGAGCTCGCGCACATGTGGTTCGGCAACATCGTCACGATGCGCTGGTGGGACGACCTTTGGCTGAACGAGGCGTTCGCGGAGTTCGCGAGCAACTGGGCCGCGGTGAGCGCGACGTCGTACACCGATGCCTGGACGGCACATCTGGCCGGCGAGAAGCTCAAAGCTTATTTCATGGACCAGGGACCGACGACTCACCCGATCCGCCAGCAGGTCCGCGACGTCGCGGAGGCTGCGGCGACCTTCGACGCCATCACCTACCCCAAGGGCGCGTCCGTGCTGCAGCAGTTGATGACGTACGTCGGCGAGGCAGCGTTCTCCGCGGGTCTGACCAGCTACTTCGCCGCCCATGCCTGGGGCAGTACCACGCTGGAGGACCTGATCGATGCGGTCGCCGACGCCGGCGGACGTGACCTGGACCAGTGGCGCGCGGGATGGCTGGAGACAGCGGGCACCGACCGGCTGACTCTTGACCACGACGAGGACGGGTTCGCCCTGGTCGCCCAGGGTCCGGGTGGCCCACCGCGCCGGCATGTGCTGGCCGTCGGCGCCTACGAGCGTTCAGGAGACCGCCTTGAGCGGATGGCACTCGCCGAAGTCGAGGTGGCGGGCGAACGGACTCGGCTCGACCTGCCGGCAGGAGCCGACCTGTATCTGGTCAACGATGAAGACCTGACCTTCGCCTCGACGAGGCCTGACGCCACGACCAGGGACGCGTTCTTCGGTAACGCCGCCCGCCTGCCCACTGCGACCGCGCGGGGTGTCGCCGTCACCACGGCCTGGGACATGCTGATCAACGGCGAAGCGAGCGCCGCCGAAGCCGTGCAGTGCCTGACCCGAGTGCTTGCTGTCGAGACGTCCGCCTCGGTGATCGAGCCCTATCTCAACCTGGCTGTCGAGGCCGCGGATCTGTGGAGCCCGCAGTCGGAGCGGGACGAATTGCTGCGAGAAGTGGCTGCGGCGTGCCGCACCCTCTCCGGCGTCGGCGCCTACCGGAAAGCGGCGCTGCGCGGCTTCGCCCGCACCGCGGCCGAACCGGAGGATGTCGCGTGGCTCCAGACCGAGGCCGGGGAGGACATCGATCTCCAGTGGCGAGCCCTGGTTCGCAAGGCTCAGCTCGGAAGCCCGACCGCAGCCGAAGCACAGGCTCTGCTCGAGCGCGACCCGGACCCCGAAGCGTGGGTCAGCAGGCTCCAGGTCCGCGCTGCGACCCCGGACGCGGCAGAGAAGAAGGCGGTGTGGCAGACGCTGGTGACGGACCGCGCGGTGCCTATCGCTTCGGTCCACTCAGTTGCGACGCCGTTCTGGAGCGCGGGCCAGAACGACTTGCTGAGGCCGTATACGGAGGCCTACCTCGATCTCGTGCCAAAGATGCATCACAGCGGAACCATGCCGGCGACGACCTACACCAAATGGCTCTTCCCGCTGTTCGGTATCGACCTGGCCTTCGTGGGACGGGCGGAAGACCTGGCGGCACAGGCTGTCCCGGTCGTCCGCACGAACCTCCTGGACCGGGCCGACCGGATGCGCCGCATGCTGCGCTCGCGCGAGTGAAGGCTTGCCGGCCCCGGCCGGGCCGGCGTCGCCGGGCAAGACATCGAACGCGTGTCCATGGCGGGCGCCGATCTGCATCAGGGCCGACCACCGGTCGCGGCTGATCCACCGCATCCACACCCGCTTCCGCGCCCGCTTCTGCCGATGCACCTCATGCCAGGTAAGGGACACCAGCGGGCAGAACCATCGGTGTCAAGTGCGACATTTACTCTTATATTGTCCTTGTGATCAAGCGGCTGGATCTACTCGACACCGCTGCCGACGACATCACGGAGAGCGAGGTCCTTCGGCTCGCCCTTGAACACTCCGTCGCGGAGCTGGGCTGCGCCGGGGGAACCGTCTACCTGCGAGGCCCCATGTCGGCTCTGCGCCTGGTGGCGTCCGCCGGGCTGCCGTCGTCCCTCATGCGGACCTGGGAGATCGTCGACCAGGACGGGCCCACCGCGACGGCCCGCGCCGTACGCTCGGGCGAGCACGTGTGGATTGCCCCCCTCCTCGGCGACCCGGCCGAACCCACCGCGCCACTTCATTCACGGCTCGGCTTCATCTCCGTACCCCTGATCACGGAGCACCGGGCCATCGGGGCGATCACCTGCCTCACCGGCGGCAAGGAGGAGCCGACCCCCGCGCAGTGGACGTTTCTCACCCAGGTGGCCGAGTGGGCCGCGGACCGTCTGCAAAGAATCCCGGCGCCCGCGCGCCTGAGCACCGACCTCGAAGCCACTCCGGTCGGCTCCTGGGAGTGGGACGTACGCACCGGTGAGCTGCTGTGGGACGAGGTCGCCATGAAGGTCTACCAGACCGATCCGGCGGCCTTCGTGCCCGCCGTCGAGAGCTGGATGCGGGTGGTGCACCCCGACGACCTGGCGAGCACCCTGGCAGCCGCCGAACGCACCATCCGCACGCACGCTCCGTTCGAAGCCGAATACCGGGTCCGGGACAGCAGCGGGCACTACACGTGGACGCGGGCATCCGGTCACGTCGTCCTCGACGACCAGGGCCAGGTCACGCGCATCATCGGCAAGGGGTGGGCGAGCGAAGGCGCACGCTCCACCCGGGACGCGCTGAGCCGTGCGTTGCAGCACATGAGTGACGCCTTCCTGTCCGTGGACGACGACTGGCGCATCACGTTCGCCAACCTGGAGGCGGAACAGATTCTCGGTTCGCAGGGCGAACAGCTCTTCGGACGCCAGCTGTGGGACCTGCCCGCGCTGCGCCGGATGCCCGACCTGGAGAGGCGGTGCCGCAGCGGCGCCGAGCAGTCCGTCGCCCTCGGCTTCGACGTCACGATGGCCGACACCGGCCGCTGCTACCACCTGCGGCTCGTTCCCGTACCCAGCGGGCTCACCCTGTATTTCACGGACGTCACCGACCCGCGCCGCCGCGAGGCCGAAGAAGCGGCGGCCGTCCAGTCCGCGGCCGAGCGGGCGAGCCGGACGGCGGAACTGACCACGCAGCTCGCGGCGGCAACCACCTCGCAGGACGTGGTGACCGCCGTCGCCCAGCGGGTCCTGCCACCGTTCGACGCCCAAGGGCTGCTCGTGCTGGTCACCGAGGACCAGAGGCTGGTGCACATCGGGTCCGTCGGCTATCCGAGCACCTTTCTGCGTCACATGGGCGGATCGAACGGCATGGACCTGTCCGACACCGATCCCGCCGGACAGGCGATCCTGACGGGCGAGCCACGCTTCTACTCGTCCCAGGACGAATGGCTCTCAGCCTTCCCCGACGGGGTCACCCGGCCGCCGACCGACAAGAAGGCATGGGCCTTCCTCCCGTTGACGGTCTCCGACCGCACCTTCGGCGTGTGTGTCATCTCCTTCGACACCCCGCGGCATCTCACGTCCGAGGAACGCACGCTCCTCATCACCATCAGCGCGCTCGTGGCGCACGCCCTGGAAAGAGCCCGGCTCTACGACGCCGAGCTCACCCGCTCCCAGGAGCTCCAGCGGGCGCTGCTGCCCCTGCGGCTGCCCACCGTGCCCGAGGTCACCGCGGCGGCGAGGTACCTGCCGGCCGGGGACACGAGCGACGTGGGCGGCGACTGGTACGACCTGATCCCGTTGTCCGCCGGCCAGGTCGCCCTGGTCGTCGGTGACGTGATGGGCCATGGTCTGCCCCAGGCCGCGACCATGGGACGCCTGCGCACCGCGCTGCACACGCTGGCCGCCCTGGAACTGCCGCCCGACGAGATCATGGGCCACCTCAACGACATCGTCGGCGCTCTCGGCGATCAGTCGTACGCGACGTGCCTGTACGCGCTCTACGACTCCACCGACGGGTCGTGCGTCATGGTACGGGCGGGCCATCCACCGCCCCTCGTCGTCCGGCCCGACGGCGGCGCCTACTTCCCCGAGGTCGCCGCCAACCCTCCCCTGGGCGCCGCGCTGCCTCCGTTCGAGACGACGAAACTACGGCTGCCGGCGGACAGCCTGCTGATCCTCTACACCGACGGCCTCGTGGAATCACCGAAGCGCGAGATCGACCAGGGCATGGCCCAGCTCGCCGATCTGCTCCCCCGTACCGGCTGCTGCCCGGATCCGGAGGATCTGTGCGACAGGGTCACCGCTGACCTGCTGCCCGGTGGACAGCCCACCACCGACGACGCCGCCCTGCTGATCGCGCGTCTGCACCCCATGGCCGACCGGCAGATGGCCTCCTGGGATCTGCCGGAGGGACCGCAGGCCGCGGGCGAGGCCCGCCGTCACGTACGGGAGCAGCTCACTCAATGGCATCTGGACGATCTGGTCATGACGACGGAACTGCTGGCCAGCGAGCTCGTCGGGAACGTCGTCCGGCATGCCAGGGGGCCCATCGGGCTGCGGCTCCTGCGCAGCGGGACCCTCATCTGCGAAGTGTCCGACGCGAGCTTGACCATGCCCCGCATCCGGCGCGCCTCGGCGATGGACGAGGGGGGCCGGGGCCTCCAGCTCATCAGCGCCCTCTGCGAACGCTGGGGCAGCCGCTACACCACTCATGGAAAGGCCATCTGGACCGAACAGACCCTCCCCAGTTCGAAGGACGGACACACCGCGACCGGCATGCCGCCATTCGATTTCGGGACCGCGGTTCAGGACGTCCCGAACCGGTCGTAGCGTATGCCGGATGGCCCCTGTCCCTCCGGGGCAGGGGCCATCCGGGAACGTCACTTCTGCTGGGCGAACCAGTCGGCGAACCGGGTCCCGGCGAGCTGCGCGTCGGCGCCGGGCACGAGCGAGGTCTCCTGCAGCTCGGATCCGAAGTACGGGGCGTGCGGGTCGGCGACCACCGTGCGGGGGTCGTTCTGGGCAGTGAGCACGTCGCGGACCAGCTCGTCGAACCGGAACGTGTCGGGGCCGGCGATCTCCACCGTCCCGTCGAGGGGGGCGCCGGCCGCGGTGCGGGCGACGGCGGTGGCCACGTCGTCGGAGTGGATGGGCTGGAACTTGACGGGAGCGATGCGCACCGTGTCACCCTCGGTCGCCGAGTCCGCGATGCCGTTCATGAACTCGAAGAACTGCGTGGCGTGCACGATGGAGTACGGGAGGCCCGACGCCTTGATGAGCTCCTCCTGGGCCAGCTTGGCGCGGAAGTAGCCGTTGTCCGGGAGCCGGTCGGTACCGACGATGGAGAGCGCGACGTAGTGGGTGACACCGGCTTCCGCGGCCGCCTGGAGGAGGTTGGCGGTGGAGGTGCGGAAGAAGTGCATCACTGCTTCGTCCTCGTAAGAGGGCGAGTTGGAGACGTCGATCACGACCTGCGCGCCCTTGAGCACCTCGGCCAGGCCCTCTCCCGTCAGTGTGTTGACGCCCGTGCTGGGCGCGGCCGGGACGGCTTCGTGCCCGTGGTCGTTGAGCTTGCGGACGACCTTCGAGCCGATGAGCCCGGTTCCGCCGACGACTACGGCCTTCATGGGGGGATCCTTTCGGGAGGTTCTCTGTGTACCAGCAAAGACCGCGCAGTGACGGCTTTTGTGACAGGGGCGCGCGGCGCGCGGACTCGGGGTGTCACTCAACGAGCTTGCCCTCGGTCAAACGGCTCAGTGAGGAACGGGCGCAGTCCAAGGGCGCGCCGACGTCGACCGGAAGCGGCTGCTCAGCCGCGTCCGGCCCAGAGGTGATCAGCGACCGGATCGGCTCGACCACGTGCCCCACACAACAACGCGTCGAGGGACGTGTGCGGGCCACCCCTGACATGACCGACCGAGTACAACCACCGTGGGCGAACATGCACCACGCCACGTCCTGGATCTCGTGCGCGGTCGCCGGTACCGCTGCGAGCGCGGTCGTCGGCACCTGCACACAAGCGGTGTGTCCCCGGCCCTGGCTGTTCGGCAATCGTGCAAATCTGAGACAGAACGATCTACGGAGGTGCGGCGCCGTATCGGACACAAGGACACGGGCCGGCCGAGGCCACCAGCAGATCCCGCCCGGCACGGGGCAGCCAGCGTCCACGGCCACGGCCTGACCGCCCCGGAAGGCGCCCGCAACGCCGGTCGGCACGATCGCCGAGGCGTCGTCGGCTTTCGGTAGCGGACTCATTGAGCAGCAAGGATGGGCAAGGAATGCCGTCGAAGAACGATCCAGCGGATGATTCCCGAAGCCTTCAGGAGGCCGAGGAGGCGTTCCGTGATGCCCGTGGCAGCATGTTCGGCATCGCCTATCGAATGCTTGGCAGTGCCAGCGACGCGGAGGACATCCTTCAGGAAGCCTGGATCCGCTGGCAGACCTATGACCGGTCGAAGGTGAAAAACCCGCAGGCCTTTCTCACCACGACCGTGACCAGACTCGCGATCAACGTACTGCAGTCGGCCAGGGTCCGCCGTGAAACGTATGTCGGACCCTGGCTGCCGGAGCCGGTCGACACCCGCAGCGACCCCGTGCTGGGGGCCGTCAACAGGGAGGCACTGGAAGTTGCGGTGCTCATGCTGTTGGAAAAGCTCACCCCCACGGAACGTGCGGCGTATGTGCTGCGGGAAGCGTTCGACTACCCGTACCAGCAGATCGCGGAGATCATCGACCAGACGCCGGCCAACACACGGCAACTCGTGAGCCGGGCGCGCAAGCACCTCGCTGCGGACAAGCGCTCGAGTGTCGAGTCGGACGAGCATCAGCGCTTCCTCACGGCGTTCGTCGCCGCCGCGCAGGCGGGGAACGTGGCCGCGCTCGAGGAGTTGTTCGCGGCGGATGTCGTTTCGTACGCCGACGGTGGCGGAGTCGTCCGGGCGTCGAAGTTCCCCGTCGTGGGCCGACACCGCGTGGCGGCTTACTGCCACGCCTTCGCCGACCGGTTCTGGGCCGATGCCGCGGTGCACCCGATCGAGATCAACGGCCAGGCCGGAGTGGTTCTCTCCCGCGACGGGGTCGTGTTCGCCGCCATCTCGGTACGTGTCGCCCAGGACGGCATCGACCGGCTGCTGTGGATGATGAACCCGACAAAGCTGGCTGCGGTGCCCGCCTGAGCTCCGGTTTTGCGATGCCGGGCCCGTCACCCTTCTCGCTCACTACCTCTGACCGCCTGCTCCGGGACCATCCGTCCCGGTATCAGGCTGTCCAGGTCGCAGGGGGAACTCCGGGGAACTCCACACCGCAGGCACAGCAGGTTGCTCATCGCAACCGCCGCCACTACACCGGCACCGGTCTTCGAGACGCACCTGCGCACCGGTCCCGGTGCAGGTGGGGCGAAGACATGGGGACACCGTTGCTGAGTCCGTAGTCAGGTCTCAGCATCCCGGGCATTTCGGCCCGGAAGGTCCATCTCTTCACCAAAGCGTGAGGGCTTCGGCTTGAGTGCGGTCTCTCGTTTCCTCCTGCTGCTGGTGCGGCAGGGTTGCGCCACCTGCCCGCCCCGCCTCCGCCTTACGGCGGGGGCGCGTGGCGCGGGTCTTCTGGTCGGCTCCGCGAGGCTTCGACGCCGCCGGGGCGGTGTCCTGGTCTCCGGCCACTCCGGTACCAGTTACTGCGGCTGCCGCGAGTGCGGCGAGGTTGCGTGCGGCGTTGGTGTCCCGGTCGATGACCAGGTGGCAGGCATCGCACTGGTAGGTCCGCACGTGCAGCGGCAGCTTGGCTTTCACCGCGCCGCACCCGGAGCAGGTCTTGGAGGAGGGGTACCAGCGATCGGCCGCGATGAGCCTGGTGCCGTGGCGCTGGCGACTCTTGTAGGCGAGCTGGCGGCGGATCTCGCCGAATCCGGCGTCGGCGATCCGGCGGGCCAGGCGACGGTTCTTGAGCATGCCGGCGACGTTGAGGTCTTCGACGACGACGGTGCCGTACTCGGCGGCCACCCTGGTGGTGAGCTTGTGCAGGGTGTCCTCGCGGAGGTTCGCCACCCGGTGATGCACGCGGTTACGGGCCGTGTTGGCCTTCTCCCAC
>NZ_JBEOWS010000158.1:0-20919 GCF_040296125.1 Streptomyces sp. NPDC002265
GGGCTCGTCGGGGAGGTGGGTCGGGGACGGACCACCGAGGAGGTTCTCGTGCATCGTCATGGACTCCAGCCCGCTCCCGTCCTGCCGCCCCCGCCACCACCGGCCCCCGCGCCGACGAGGACCCCCGAGCCGCCGCCGAAGCCCACCCCGCGTCCCGCCGTGACGCCGGTGAGCTATCCGCGCCACCACGCCGCCCCGCCCCCGCGGCAAGCCCGCGACACCACGCCGCCCGTCGTCTACGTCCTGCTCATCACCGTGCCCGCGCTCGTCGCCGTCGCCGCGCTGCGCCCCCGCTGATCCTCTGGAGGCACCTCTTGCCGGAATGGCTTGTTCTCACTCTCGCGATGGTGGCCGCCTGCGCCGTGGTGGTCGTGATCACCCTGGTACGGGCCCGCAGAGCCCCCGAGGACGAGGACCCCGACGAGACACCGGACGTCATCGAGTACATGACGATGTGGATCGGCGTGGTCTACGCGATCGTCCTGGGCCTGGCCATCGCCGGTGTCTGGGAGGCGCGCAGCGTCGCCCAGGACCATGTGCAGGCGGAGGCCCAGGCGCTGCACGAGATCTCGGAGCGGGTCCGGGCGTATCCCCCGGACGTACGGGACCGGATCAGGGCGGACGTCAACACCTATGTCGGGCACGTCGTGACCACCGAGTGGAAGGCGATGGCCGACCACGGAGACGTCACGGACCGGGGTACGGAACTGCTGGGACGCGTCCGCGCCGACGTCACGGACTACCAGCCGAAGAACGACTTCGAGGCCCAGTCCTACCAGCCCCTGCTCGACCAGGTCGCCGCGGCGGACCAGGCACGCAACGCCCGCGCCGACTCCACCGGGGCCACCATGCCCGGCGTGGTGTGGTTCGGGCTGCTCATCGGGGCCGTCATCACCATCGGCATGGTCTTCGCGCTCCAGATCCGGCGTACCGCGCGGGAACTCGTCCTGGCCGGGACGTTCTCGGCGCTCATCGCCTTCCTGCTCTTCCTGATCTGGGACTTCGACTCGCCCTACAGCCGCGGCGTCGCCGCGACCGCGGAGCCGTTCCTGCACCTGTTCCCGCACGCGGGCGGCTGACGGGCCGGCACCGGGAAGGGGCGCCCGCGGCCCGCCGTCGGCGCCCACGGGCGCGGGCGTCCCACGGGCGCCGGTGTCCCTCACGGTCGGGCGCGGGGATTCGCCCGCGCGGCCCACACGGTTAACCCGTTCGCACTACTGCGATCGCGGGGGCACCCGCCCGTTCCTAGCGTTTCGGTCATCGAGGCGCATTTTCGGCTCAGGCGGAACAAGGTCCGCGGCTGCTCCTCGGAGACCGGAGGATCCACCATGCGCGCGATACGCGTCGCCTCGGCCGCCCTGCTGGGCGTCACCGCACTGGCCCTCTCCGCGTCGGCCGTCGTCGCGGGCGACGACGGCAGCGACCACGACGTCACGCCGTTCGGTTTCGGCGTGCTGCCCCGCAGCATCGCGCCGGGCGGACAGCTCACCCTCCAGATCGACCGCGACGGGGGCGGCTGCCGGGGTACCGCCACCGTCGCCTCGGGCGCCTTCGACACGGTACGGATCCCCGCCGGGCGTCCGTCGGCCACGACGACGGTCGACCGGGCCGCGCGGGCCGGGGCCGTGCACCGGGTGATGTTCACCTGCGACGGGGTGAGCGGGTCCACGGACCTGACCATCGCCGAGGGCCCGCCGAACGGCACCGGCACCGGCTCCGATTCCGCGCCCCTTCCGGTGCAGCAGGTCCCGCGGGCCGTCCAGGCGGGCGAGGGCGGCAGCGCCGCCGGATTCGATCTGAAGGAGATCGCGCTGGGCGTCGCGCTCATCGCGGGCTCCGTCGGCACGGCGTACCGCCTCGGGCGCCGCCGCGAGAGCGAGGACGGCGGCTGACGGTCAGACGCGCCTCTCGGTGCGGCGGCGCATCCAGAACACCGCTCCGCCGAGGCCGGCAGCGCCGACGAGTCCGCCGCCGATGGCCATGTCGGCCGTGGTCGCGCCGATCGGGACGCTGCCGCCGACGCCGGCGCGGACACCGCCGACCACGGTGAAGGCCGCCGGGCGGGTCAGGCTCCGGCCGTTGCAGTCGACCGTGATGTCGTACCGGCCGGGCCGGGCGTTGTTCTCGACGACCACGACGCCCCTGGCGGTGTCGCTGGTGCCGTTGAGGGCGCTCAGCGAGCTGGTGCGGAAGGCGCGGGAGGCCATCGCACCACCGGTGCGGCAGCCGTCCATGGTGACGGTGAGCCGGCCGCCGGCGGCGACCACGCCGGGCTGGGCGATGATGTTCCGCGGCCCGAAGCCGTTGTTGTTGAAGCCGATGTTGTTGCCGAGACCGTTGTTGAGGCCGTTGTTGAGGCCCCCGTTGTTCCCCAGGCCGTTGTCCGGACCGAAATAGCCGTCGGGGCCGCGGCCGTTCCCGTTGTTGCCGAACAAACCGTCGTTGCGCCCCCGGGCGAAGTTGTTGTTCTCGAAGAAGCCGTCGTTACGGCCCCGGCCGAAGCTGTTGTTCTCGAAGAAACCGTCGTTACGGCCCCGGCCGAAGCTGTTGTTGCCGAAACCGTTGTTGGGCCCGAAACCGTTGTTGGGCCCGAAACCGTTGTTCGGGCCGAAGACGTTGTTCGGCCCGAAGACGTTGTTGCCCCCGAAGACGTTCCGGCCGAAACCGTTGTTCCCGAAGCCGTTGTTGGGGCCGAAGACATTGTTCGGCCCGAAGACGTTGTTCGGGCCGAAGAAGTTGCCCCGACCCGGCCCGAACCCGTTGTTGGGGAAACCTCCGCCCCAGTTGTTGCCCGGTCCGATCCCCGGCCCGATGCCGGTGACACCGCCCACCCCGTTCGGGGGAATGCCGGTACCTCCGTTGCCGATCCCGTCCGCGAAGGCCGCGGGGGCTGCGAACCCGAGGACGGCGACCGCGGTGACCGCGGCCGCCAGGGCACGTGCGTTTCGCATGAGATCCTCCGCGGAAAGCGCCCCGGGTCCCGTCCCCGGTCGATCGGCGAGAAAGCGCCTCCTGGTAAGACCCTCGGACGCGCCGCACGCGACCGCATTTCGGCAATGGTCCGTCCTGGTGAGGCGACACGCCGACGGAAAACCTCATAATCTGATGTTGCCGCAGGTCATCGACTGTCGGAAATTTCCTGTACGGTGCCGCCCCGGATGGCGCACCCACGGCCGTCGCGCCACCCGTTCGCCTGTGACTCGTCGCCGCTTCCGCGCAACGGGACTTAGCGTTTACGCAGGCGCGAACGACCCGGCGACGGCCGGGCCGAGAGGGGATGGCGAATGTCTGCGTACGAGCTGTCCGAGGTGGCGGAAGAGGAGGAGCGGCCCAGGAAGCGCGCGCCGTGGGGCGTGATGGCGCTGGTGCTGCTGACCGGGCTCGCGCTGATCCGCAACGGGTCGGGCGAGTTCGACGTCGGCCCTCCGCAGCCGGCCGCCGCGGCGGCGACCGACGGCAGCGGCGTCGCCCCGGGCACGTTCGGCCGGGCCCCGGACGCCCTGCCGTACTCGGTGCCCGACCGGGTCAGGATCCCCACGATCCAGGTGAACGCGCCCGTCACCTCGGTGGGCCTGGACAAGGACGGCTGGATCGACGCGCCGACGCCGGACAACCCGAATCTGGCCGGCTGGTTCACCGGCGCCGTCTCGCCCGGCGAGAAGGGGACCGCGGTGATCGTCGGCCATGTCGACAACCAGCAGGGTCCCGCCGTGTTCTACGGGCTCGGGGCGCTGAAGAAGGGGAACCGGGTCGAGGTGGGGCGCCGGGACGGCAGGACGGCCGTCTTCGAGATCTACGGCATCGAGGTGTTCGAGAAGAGCAACTTCCCCAGCGACCGCGTCTACGGCTCCAAGGGCACCCCCGAGCTGCGGGTCATCACCTGCGGCGGCGGCTTCACCCAGCAGAACGGCTACGCCGGGAACGTCGTCGTCTTCGCCCGCCTGGCCGAGGTCCGCTGAGCGCTCCCCGGCCGGGCAGGCGATCGCCGCTCACGCGTACTGCCGGTGCGGGACCGTGATGTGGTAGCCCGAGTCCAGCAGTCGCGGCAGATAGTCGCGCAGCGCCTGGACGGTGTGCGAGCGGTCTCCCCCGGCGTCGTGCGAGAGGACCACCACGCCGGGTGCGGCACCGCCCTCCACCCGGTCGACGATGGCACGGGTGCCGGGGACGGGGGTGGTCCAGTCGCGGGAGTCGACCGTCCAGGCCAGCGGGTCCATGCCGAGTTCGGCGCCGAGCTGGAAGGCGGCCCGGTTCCAGGCGCCGTAGGGGGCGCGGAACCACTGGGGGCGCTCGCCGTAGGCGTCCTCGATGACATCGCAGGTGCGCTCCATCTCGCTGCGGATCCTGGAGCGGTTGAGCCGGGTCAGCAGGGGGTGGGTCCAGGTGTGGTTGCCCACGATGTGCCCCTCGTCGGCCATCCGGGCGAGGAGACCCTTGTTGGCGGCGGCCAGCTCCCCGCAGACGAAGAACATGGCGCGTACGTCGTAGCGGCGCAGGGTGCTCAGGATGCCGGGCGTGTAGCGGGGGTCGGGTCCGTCGTCGAAGGTCAGCACCATGGTGCGGCCGCGTCCGGGCATCCTCAGCAGGGGCTCGTGGCGCACCAGGGTCCGGCGGGACGCCGCGCGCGGGACGCCGTAGCCGGTCAGGGGTTCGAGGCGGTAGACGGAGGGCTTCGACGCCAGTCGGCGGGCCGGGGCGCCCGCGGCTCCGGCCACCGGACCGGCCGGCTCCACGACCGTGTCCGGCGCGAGCAGACCGGCCGCTCCGGCCACTCCGGCCGCGCCCAGGGCGACGGCACCGGCGAGCAACGCGCGGCGCCGTGTGATCATCTGATCCTCTTTCATGATTTATCAGTCGCCCGGGTGGCACCCGGCGCAGCACGAGGACACTTCAGCGGCGGCAGGAATGCACCCGTACGGTCTAGGCCCTGTCGTCAAATTCCCGCCGTCGCCCGGACAGACGGGAATTTCACGACAGGGCCTGGCGGGCTGGATTCAGCGGCGGCGCACCAGGGGGAACGGCAGGGTCTCCCGGATGGTCAGGCCGGTGAGGAACATGACCATCCGGTCGACGCCGATGCCGAGTCCGCCGGTCGGCGGCATCGCGTACTCCAGGGCGTCGAGGAAGTCCTCGTCCAGTTCCATCGCCTCCGGGTCTCCCCCGGCGGCGCGCAGCGACTGCTCGGTGAGCCGGCGGCGCTGCTCGACGGGGTCGGTCAGTTCGGAGTAGGCGGTGCCGAGTTCGGTGCCGAAGGCGACGAGGTCCCAGCGCTCGGCGAGGCGCGGGTCGGTGCGGTGCTGCCGGGTCAGCGGGGAGACGTCGGTCGGGAAGTCCCTGTAGAAGGTGGGCAGCCGGGTCTTCTCCTCGACCAGCCGCTCGTACATCTCCAGGACGATGTCGCCGGGTCCGTCGTCGGCCGTGTACGGAACGCCGGCCCGGTCGCACAGCCGGCGCAGCCGGGGCGGCTCCGTGCCGGCGTCGACCTCCTCGCCCAGCGCCTCGGAGATCGCGGCGTGCACGGTCCTGACCGGCCACGGGCCGGAGATGTCGTACTCCGTGCCGTCGTGGTGGGCGACGGGCCGGCCGAAAGCGGCCGTGGCGGCGCCCTGGATCAGCTCGCGGGTGAGGTCGAGCATCACGTCGTAGTCGGCGAAGGCCTGGTAGGCCTCCAGCATGGTGAACTCGGGGTTGTGCTTGTGGGAGACGCCTTCGTTGCGGAAGGTGCGGCCCAGCTCGAAGACCTTCTCCAGGCCGCCGACGCACAGCCGCTTCAGATACAGCTCGGGGGCGATGCGCAGATACAGATCGAGGTCGTAGGCGTTGATGTGGGTGGTGAACGGGCGGGCGTTGGCGCCGCCGTGGATCTGCTGGAGCATCGGGGTCTCGACCTCCAGGTAGCCGCGGTCCAGCAGGCCCTGGCGCAGCGCCTGTACGGCGGTGGAGCGGACCCGCACGACGTCGCGGGCGGCGGGGCTGGTCACCAGGTCGAGGTAGCGCATCCGGACCTTGGCCTCGGGGTCGGCGAGGCCGTGACGCTTGTCGGGCAGCGGGCGCAGGCACTTGCCGGTGAGCTGCCAGGAGGTGACGAAGACGGTCGGCTCGCCGCTGTCGCTGCGGCCCGCGCGGCCGGTGACGGTGATGTGGTCGCCGATGTCGGTGCCGGCAGTGAACCGGTCGAGGGCGGGACCGGACTGTGTGCGGGTGAACGCCACCTGGTGGTCCGCGGACCAGTCCCGCAGCACGGCGAAGACGATGCCGCCGAAGTCCCGCACCAGCATGACCCGGCCCGCGACGGTGACCGGCCCGTCCGGGGGTACGGCGGCGAGGGTGTGGGTGCGTGGCGGGACGCCGACCGGATAGGGGTCGGTGCCGACGGCACGCAGCCGGTCCAGTTTCTGGTGCCGGACGCGAACCTGCTCGGGCAGGCCCGCGTCCGGGCCGGCCGGCCCGGCCTCGTCCCCTCCGTCGAGACCGAGCGCCGACAGCGACGGCAGCCCGTACGTGGTGGCGGGCCGCCGCGCGCCTTTCGGGTGCCCCTTTCCCCAGAGTTTGCGCAGCGAGGGTACGGAGACGAAGCCCTCGGCGATGCCGGAGGCGAGGCCGATCCGGGCCAGGGAGGCGGCGTCCCCGTAGCAGAGGAAGCGCGGGTACCACTCGGGGCGGTACTTGGCGTTGGATCGGTAGAGGGCCTCCAGCTGCCACCAGCGGGAGAAGAACAGCAGCAGCCGGCGCCACGCGCGCAGCACCGGTCCGGCGCCTATGCGGGCGCCCTCCTCGAAGGCGGAGCGGAACACCGCGAAGTTCAGGGAGATCCGGCGTACGCCCAGCTTGGGGGCGGCGGCGCACAGCTCGGCGACCATGAACTCCATCACGCCGTTGGGGGCGGTGCGGTCACGGCGCATCAGGTCCAGGGAGATGCCGTCGTCGCCCCAGGGCACGAAGGACAGCAGGGCGAGCAGCCGCCCGTCCTCGCCGATCGCCTCCACCAGCAGGCAGTCGCCGTCGGCGGGGTCGCCGAGGCGGTCCAGGGCCATCGAGAAGCCGCGTTCGGTCTCGGTGTCGCGCCAGGTGTCGGCCTTGTCGACGACCTCCTCCATCTCCGTCTCGCCGAGGTCGGCGTGGCGACGGATCCGGCAGGTGGCACCGGTGCGCCGCACCCGGTGGGCGGCCTGCCGGGTGACCCGCATCTCGCGGCCGTCGAGGTCGAAGGACGCGGGGTGCACGATCGCCTCGTCGCCCAGCTGGAGGGCGCCGAGACCGGCACGCACGTAGGCCCTGGCGCCGTCCTCGGAGGCGCCCATGACGGCGGGCGCCCAGCCGTGGCGGCGGGCGACGTCGAGCCAGGCGGCGATGGCGTGCGGCCAGGCCTCGCGGTCGCCCACGGGGTCGCCGCTGGCCAGGCAGACACCGGCCTCGACGCGGTAGGTGACGGCGGCCTTGCCGCTGGGCGAGAAAATGACGGCCTTGTCGCGGCGGGTGGCGAAGTAGCCGAGGGAGTCGTGGCCGCCGTAGCGGCGCAGCAGGGCGCGGATGCGCGGCTCCTCGTCGTCGTGCAGGGCGGCTTCCAGGCGCTGGGAGCGGAACAGGGTGGCGGCGGCGTTCAGCAGGGCGAGGGCACCGAACAGGCCTTGCAGGAAGGACACGACGTGGGGCGGCCGGCCGTCGAAGGAACGGTCCGAGACCAGGCCGCCGAGGACGCGGGTGGCGGTCCAGGCCAGGTGCTGGCCCTCGGGCAGGGTGCCGGGGAAGAGGGACACCAGGCCCCAGCCGGCCAGGATCGCCACGGCGAGCCCGGCGACCAGCACGGCGAGCGCGCGGCGTACGGCACCGCGGCGGGAGGCGGCGTAGAACTCCCCGCGGGCGAGGACCAGGAGGATCAGCGCCAGGCCGCACACGACGAGGGACGGCAGGGACGCGGCGTAGAGGCCGACGGCCACGCCCAGGGCGTCGGTCAGGACCAGCAGGCCCAGATAGACCACGACCAGCCACCAGGCGATCCGTTTGCGGGCGCCGGTGGCGGCGGCGAGCAGGAACAGGAAGACGGCGTAGGCGAGGTTGGCGCTGACCGGGACGGTGAGCAGGTCGAGGAACCGTACGACCGGGCGCAGCAGCAGGCGCAGCGGCGGGATCAGGGCGAGCAGGGCGCAGAGCAGGCCCAGGGTGCCGAAGAAGGCCGCGAAGGCCTCGGGCACCCTGCCGAGGAAGCCGCCGGCGGGCGGCCGTATCGGGCCCGGGGCGTCCTCGGGGGCGGCGGCCTCCACGGGGGCACTCATGTACCGACTGTAGGAACAGCACGCCCGCTCCGCCCGTCGAGAGCCCGTCCCCCACCCACGGGAAGGCCCCGGGCCCGCCTGCCGGGAGGGGGCCCGCCCCCCGCCTGCCCACCGGGAACGCCCTGGCCCGCCGACCGGGAAGCCTGCGGCTCGCCCCGCCCGGAACGCCCCGGTCCGCCTACGGGGAGGCCCCCCGGCCGCCTGTGGGAAGGGCTGCCCGGACGGGCGGCGCACCGTCTGCCGGAACGCAGCTCCGACGGGCGGCACACTGCCCGCCGGAAAGCCCCGCGACCGCCCGGCAGGGACCCCGAGGCGGCCCCACCCGGACGGCCGACCGGCCGCCGGGTGGAAGGGGCTGTGTGCGGCCTCCGGTGGGCGTGGGTGCAGGGCGTCGGCCGGGCCCCTGGCCGGTCGGGGACCGGACCGGGTGCCTCCGATAGCCTCGGTGCGTGATGGAACAGCACTCTTCCCGGTTCGAGCGGGGTACCGACGGGCCCAAGGTCATCGTCGTCGGGGTGGACGGCTCCGACTCCTCGCTCCGCGCCGCGGCCTACGCGGGCGGTCTGGCCAGGCGCCAGCACGCGCTGCTCGCCGTGGTGTACGTGCAGCCGGTGATGGCGGCGGGCGCCGCCCTGGGAGTGCCGGTGGCGGAGACGACCGACGAGATCGCCGAGGACCTGGTCGGCCAGATCCGGGAGGCCGCCGAGCGGGTCAAGGGGATATTCGACGTGCGCTGGGAGTTCCACACGTTCCGCGGCGACCCCTACGGCGGCCTGGTCAAGGCGGCGGACGAGCTCAAGGCGGACGCCGTGGTCGTCGGTGCCTCGGAGCAGGCCGGCCACCGGATCGTCGGCTCCGTGGCGGTCCGGCTGGTGAAGGCGGGACGCTGGCCGGTGACGGTGGTGCCCTAGCCGATCCGGCAGCGACCCGACACGGGCGGGCACTCGGCACGTGCCGGGGACTCAGCACAGGCCGGGGATCCGGCGTGGGCCGGGGGTCCGGCGTGGGCCGGGAATCCGGACCCGACGACCGCGTGCCCGGCACCGGCGGGCGTGCCAGACCGGGCGCGGCCGACCGGGCATGGAGCCGACCGGACGCTGGGCCGACCGGGCGCGCGTCGCACCGGACGTGGAGCCGACCATGCGTGCGCCGCAGCAGGCGCGGGTCTGACCAGGGCGTGGAGCCGACCGGACGCGGGCCGCACCGGACGCGGACCCGACCCGGACGCGGACCCGACCAGGCGCACGCCGCACCGGACGTGGAGCCGACCGGTCGTGCGTGCCGGACCGTGCGCGGGCCCGACCAGGCGCACGCCGCAGCAGGCGCGGGCCTGACCAGGGCGTGGAGCCGACCGGACGCGGGCCGCACCGGACGCGGACCCGACCCGGACGCGGACCCGACCAGGCGCATGCCGGACCAGGCGTCGTTCACTCCCCCATCGTCAGGCCGTCCTTCGCCGCGCCGCGGCTGAGGACCACCTCCCGGATGCGGTCGCGTACGCCCTCGACGTCGGCCCCCTGGGCGAGTGCCTGGTTGAGGTCCACCACGCGCCCGGCGTCGACGTCGAACAGCTGCGGGACGAACTCGGCCCTGCTCACCTCCCAGCGCCCGCCGGGCCGGGACGGTGGGGTGAAGGTGAAGCGGCCGAGCGTGGACTGCCCCGCGCGCGGGTCCCGCAGGCCGCCCTTGCGGTCGAGCGCCCCACCGGCGACCTGGTCGCCGGTCCCGTACACCACCCAGGTGCCGTTGACCTTCTCGTACGCCTGTGGGACATGGGTGCGGGTGCCGATCACGAGGTCGATGTCGGGGCGCCCGCCGGTGCGCGAGGCGGTGAGCCGCCGTGCGAGGCTCTGCTGCCGTCCGTCGGGCGCGTCCTGCCACTCGGTGCCCCAGTCCAGGGAGACGACGACCACATCGGCGCCCGCCTTCCGGGCGGTCCGGGCGTCGGTGAGGATGCGGTTCTCGTCGACCGGGTTGACCGCCCACGGCCGGCCGTCGGGCAGCGGGCGGCCGTCGGTGCCGGAGGTGTAGGCGAGGTGGGCGACCGCCGCGGGTCCGGCGCGCAGCATCGTGACGGTACGCGCCTCGGCCTCGGTGCGGGCCGTTCCGGCGTGGGCCATGCCCACCGCGTCGAAGGCGTCGAGGGTGCGCTGGATCCCGGACGCGCCGTCGTCGAGGCTGTGGCCGGACGCGGTGGCGCAGCCGTCGTAGCCGGCGGCGGCGAGCGCCAGGGCGATCTCGGGCGGCGACTTGCGCGCGGTGCCGGCGCCGGAGTCGCCGTCGGCGCCGTACACGGTTCCCAGGTGACACAGCGCCAGATCGGCGCCGGACACGGCCGGTTCGGCACCGGCGAGCATCGGCCGGAAGTCGTAGCCCGTGCCGCCCGCGTCGAAGCGTGCCCGCTCGACGATCGAGGCGTCCGGGACCAGGTCCCCGGAGGCGACCAGGGTGAAGCCCCGGCCGGCGGCCGCGGACGACGGGCCCGGCAGGCCGTGTCCGCCGAACCGGCTGAACCCGTCGGACCGGCCGGACTGGTCGTCCTGCTGCCGGTGAGCCTGACAGGCGGCGGCCGCGGTGAGAATGGCCGTCAGGGCCAGGGCCACCTGCCGTCTGCGTGCGATCATCACTCACCCCGTCGCGATCGTATTTACCCATGAATAGGTACGGGATTGACAGTCGTCGCAAACAGTCCCGGCACTCCCATTAACCCATTGGATGCGCACGACTGGGGCAGACGGACCGTTCGTCGCACCGTTCGCCGACGCGATCGACCGTCCGTCGCAGATCCGTGCGCGCGCCCTGTCCTCACGCCGCGCCCTGCGCTCCCATACGGCCATGACGGCCGGAACCATCCTCATGAAGTCGACGACCGCCGAACACGAGCTCGCCGCGCTCCAGCGCGAGCACGGACGGCCGCTCTTCGCCCTGCTGCTGAGGCTCTGCGACGGCGACCGGCAGCGCGCCGAGGACCTCGTCCAGGAGACGCTGGTACGCGCCTGGCAGCATCCCGAGGCGCTGCGCGCCGACGACTTCACCTCCGTACGGCCGTGGCTGCTGACCGTGGGGCGGCGCCTGGCGATCGACGCGCGACGGGCCCGGCAGGCCCGTCCGGCGGAGGTCGGGGACGCCGTGCTGGAACACGCGCCGGTGTGCGCCGACCACGCCGAGCGGTCCGCCGCCATGCTCGATGTGCGCGAGGCTGTGAAGACTCTCACTCCGGAGCACCGCGAAGTCCTGGTGCTGGTGTATTTCCTCGGGGCCAGTGTGGCCGAGACCGCGCAGGCCCTCGACATCCCGCCGGGTACGGTGAAGTCCCGGGCATACTACGCGCTGCGCGCCCTGCGCCGGGTTCTTCCGGGATACGCGGCCGACCTGCACTGAAACCAGTGGGAAAGTCAAACCTCCGTAAAGCGCCTTGCTGTGGGACCCGGTTGAGTAATCCGCTGTCCTCATCCGTGTTCCGGACCGGGGGCCCGGGTTCGGGCGACGCGCACGCACCGGAGGAAGGCAGGAAGGGATGCTGCACAGAGGTGAGCAGGAAACGGACGGCACCGACGGCGGTGAACTGACCGTCCCCATGGCCTGGTTGTACGCCGAGTACATCGCCGACGAACTGCTGCGGACCGGCGACCTGATGCCGCCGACGTCCTTCGAGTTCCGCGCCGGGCGGGACGCCCTAGCCCTCACGATCTTCCTGTCCGACACGGACGGCGAGCTGTCCGGCATCCGGGTCATCACCCAGCTGGAGACCTGGCTCTCGCTGACGGCGTACGACCAGCCGTGGCAGGAGTGGGTGCGCGAGCGGATGACCCGGCTCACCGCCGACGCGGCCGAGTCGGCGGGGCCGACGGCGGACCTGGAGCTGGCGGCGGCGGCCTGGCGCTGGCTCCGCGAGACGGAGCTGCTCGCGCCCGACCTGAACGCCGTGCCGGGGGGAGGTTCGCAGACCGGCGAGGACGACGGACCGAAGGTGTGGACGCCCGCGTGGCAGCTCGGACTGCCCCTCGGACATCTCGCGATCCATCTTTTCTAGAATCCGACCAATCCGCGAAGCCGACGGCTACGAACTCGTTGGTTACGATTCGGTGCGGGCCCTGAGTGATTCGGCAGCCTGGTGCGTACCAGTGGGAGCAAGCAGTAACCCCACCGACACCCAAAGGCACAAGGATTCCGCATGAGGTCCCTGGAAAGGCATCGAGACGTCGGCGCGTACGCGCTCGGCCTCCTGGACGAGGCGGAGGCCTTCCGCTTCGAGGACCACCTCATGGAGTGCCCTCAGTGCGCCGCGCAGGTAACTGAATTCGGCCCCACGGCACGGCAGTTGCTGCTGTACCGGAAGGCGACGCCGCGCACCGTGCACCCGATGGCCGGTCCCGGTCCCCAACTGCTGGACAAGCTCCTCGGCGAGGTCGCCTCCCGGCACCGGGCCCAGCGCCGCCGGCTGATGTTCGCCCTGGCCGCCTCCGTGGTGGTCGCGCTGGCGGGAGGCGTGCTCTCGACGACGCTGGGCGGCGGCGACGGGACGGCGCAGGTCACGGCCACCGACGAGCGGTCCGGCGTCTGGGCGCAGCTCACGACCCAGGACGAGGAGTACGGCAGCGAGGTCGAACTCCAGGTCAAGGACGGGGCGGGTCCGCGCTCCTGCCGCCTGATCGCCGTCGCCGGCGACGGCTCGGAGCAGACCCTGGCCAGCTGGATGGTCCCCACCCACGACGCCCGCCCCCTCACCATGCACGGCGGCTCGACCCTGCACTCCGACCAGATCACCCGGTACGAGGTCCGCACGGCCGAGGGCGAGCGCCTGGTCACCCTCCCCGCACCGCACTGAGCCCGGCCGGAACGGGCCGCCTCGCACAGCCGCCGCCTCGGCGGTCGCGACCCGCGCCGGTCACTTCAGCAGTCGCGACATCCGCCGGTCCGCCAGCAGCCTGCCGCCCGTCTGGCACGTGGGGCAGTACTGGAGCGAGGAGTCGCTGAAGGAGACCTCGCGAACGGTGTCACCGCAGACCGGGCACGGTTCGCCGGTGCGGCCGTGGACCCGCAGTCCCGACTTCTTCTCCGACTTCAGCCGGCCGGCCGCCAGGCCCCGGGAACGCTCCACGGCCCCGGCCAGCGTGCCGCGCAGGGCCGTGTACAGACCGTGGACCTCCTCCGGCGCGAGGGAGGCGGCCACCTTGTACGGGGACATCCGCGCCGCGTGCAGGATCTCGTCGCTGTAGGCGTTGCCCACCCCGGCGATCAGGCTCTGGTCGCGCAGCGCGCCCTTGATCCGGCGTCGCTCCCCGGCCAGCAGGGCCGCGAGGCGGGCCTCGTCGAAGTCGTCGGCGAGCGGGTCCGGGCCGAGCCGGGCCACCCCCGCGATCTCCTGCGGGTCCCGGACGACGTACACCGCGAGGCGCTTCTGGGTGCCCGCCTCGGTCAGGTCGAAGCCCGCGCCGGTCTCCAGGGCCACCCGCAGCGCCAGCGGCCCCTTGCCGGGGCGGGGCAGGCCGTCCGGCAGCGGGTCCCGCCACTGGAGCCAGCCCGCGCGGGCCAGATGGATCACCAGGTGCGGCCCGCCGTCCGTGCCGATGCCGAGGAACTTGCCGTACCGGCGCACGGTCGTGGCCCGGCGGCCCTCGACGGCGGTGACCGCAGGGTCGTACGTCTTCAGGACACTGATCGCGACGGGCAGCACCCGGACGAGTTCGTGCCCGGCCAGGTGCGCGGTGAGGAAGTCCTTGAGCGCTTCCACCTCGGGGAGTTCCGGCATACGTCCAGAGTGCCATCAGGGGGCGGCCGCGGGCCGGACGCCGGCCCCGGGCCGTCCGAACTCCGGCCACCAGGCTGTTTGAACACCAGCCACCGCAAGCCTGGCGCAAGCCGTTGTCACGATCCGGGCCGGTCCGGCACCACGAACTCGCACCACACGCACTTGCCGCCGCCCCGCGCCTCCACGCCCCACATGTCGGTGAGCCGGTCCACCACCAGCAGACCCCGGCCGGCGACCCCGGCGACCCCCGCCTCCCCGGCCTCGCGGCGGCGCGGCAGGGCGCTGGAGGAGTCCTCCACCTCGACCCGCAGCCTGCGGCCGTCGCCGACGAGGACCCGCAGGGTGAGGATCGCGGCGCCCTCGGTGTGCATCAGCGCGTTGGTGATCAGTTCGTCGGCCACCAGTTCGACCTCGTCGGTGCGGTCGCGCGCGCCCCAGGAGCGGACCGCGGTCCGCAGCGTGCGACGGGCCTGGGTGAGCGCCTGCGGGTCGCCGGGGGCCACGTGCTGGCGGATACGGCCGCCGGACTGCCGGCTGTCCGGGGGGCGGCGGCGCAGCAGGAGCAGCGCCACGTCGTCGTCGCCGCCGCGTTCGTCGGCCACCTCGATGAGCCGCTCGGCGAGATCGCGGACGCCTTCGGGGGCCTCGGTGACGAGCGCGGTGAGCGTCTTCATCCCGTCGTCGAGGTCGGCACCGGGCTGTTCGACCAGGCCGTCGGTGCACAGCAGCAGGGTGTGGCCGGGGTCGAGCTCGATGGTGCCGACGGGGTAGGCGAGGCTGCCGAACTCCGCGGACAGGCCGAGCGGCAGCCCGCCCGGGACGGCGACCCGGCGGCAGCTGCCGTCGGGCGCCCGCACCAGCGGGTCGAGGTGGCCGGCCCGGACCACCTGGACCACCCCGGTGGACAGGTCGACCTCCGCGTACAGGCAGGTGGCGAAGCGCTCGGTGTCCAGTTCGCGCAGGAAGAGGGAGGCGCGGGCCATCACGGCGGCAGGGGTGTGTCCCTCGGCGGCGTAGGCGCGCAGCACGATGCGCAGCTGGCCCATCACCGCGGCGGCGTGGGTGTCGTGGCCCTGGACGTCACCGATGACGGCGCCGACCCGTCCGCCGGGCAACGGGATCAGGTCGTACCAGTCGCCGCCGATGTCCCGGCCGTGGGCACCGCCGACGCTGGCCGCCCGGTAGCGGACCGCCACGTCGGCGCCGGGCACGCTGGGGATGGTGCGCGGCAGCATGGCTCGTTGCAGCCCTTGGGCGATGTCCTTCTCCTGTTCGTAGAACATGGCCCGTTGCAGGCTCTGGGCGATGCTGCTGCCCAGGGCGACGAGGATGTTGCGTTCCTCCGGGGTGAAGCCGCGGCGGTCGCCGTAGAGCAGGCCCATGGCGCCGATCGGGCGGGCCTGCACGATGAGCGGCAGATAGGCGGCGGAGGTGATGTTCAGATCGGCGAGGCCGGGCCACAGGACCGGGTACCCGGCGGCGAACTCCTCCGGCGACTCGATGAACCGGGGGCTGAGGGTGCGTACGACCTCGCTCATCGGGTACGGGTCGTCGATGCGGGTGACCAGGGTGCCGGGCACGAAGCTGCCCTCGGGGCCCTCGGCGACCAGCCGGATGCGGCCCGCCTCGACGAGACCCATGACCAGACTCGTCGCCCCTAGATGGGTCAGACCGTGGGTGTCCTTGAGCACGTCGATGACGTCGCGGACGGTACGGGCGTGGGCGAGGGCTGCCGTGGTGAGCCGTACGACGTCGGTCTGGTCCCGGCGGGTGTCGTCCGGGTCGGTCGCCTCCTGGCGTTCGGCGAGGTCGCCGAGTTCCTGGGTGGCGTCGCGGACGATGCCCACGATCCGGCGCGGGCGGCGCGTCTCGTCGCGTCTGATGTAGCCCTGGGTGTGGGTCCAGCGCAGGGTGCCGTCGCGGCAGCGGAGCCGGAAGTAGGCGCCGTAGTTCTCGCTGCCGTCCTTGATCGCCTGGGTGACCAGGGTGTCCAGCCGCAGGCCCTCCACCTGGGGGACCCGCATGGAAAGGGTCTCCGGGTGTCCGTCGTATTCGTCGGGCCGCACGTCGAAGATCTCGTGGGCGAGGGCGTCCATGTGGAGCAGGCCCGTGTCCAGGTCCCAGTCGAAACTGCCCATGCGGTTGAGCGCCAGAATGGGATCCGGATGGGCGGGCCAGTCGTCCGGGAGTGACACGGCGCTCGCTCCCCGATCAGCCATGGGCCCACTTTGCCAGCATTTGTCCGATTCTTCGACCGGTGCGCACGATCTGCCGCGCCCCGATGTGTGCGACCCGATACCGGATCACGCGTGACGCGGGTCGGGATCAGTGGACGAAGAAGTCGGTCGGGCTGTCGAAGATGCTTCCGGCGGCACCGTCCGCCAGGCCGCCCGTCACGCCGCCCACGAGGCTGGAGTCGTCCGTGCCGGTCATGCCGTCCGTGCCGACCGGGGCGCCGAAGTCGTCACTGGCGTCCGGGTCGTCGGGGACGAGTCCGCCGCCGTCGGGCAGGTCCGGTATCTCCGGCACGCGCGCGGGGCCTATCTCGTCGGACAGCGACTCGGGGGCGCTCGTCGCGGCGGCAATGCCGGACTCGCCCGGCAGGGCGGCGTGGCGCGGGTCCACGTCGGTGACCGGCCGGGGCGACCCCGTGGTCCGCCCCGGCCGCTCGGACGCACCCTTGCCGCAGCCGGCCACCAGGAGCGCCGTCGAGAGCGCGCAGACCAGGACGAGAGATCTGATGATTGTCCGCACCGCGCACTCCTGGATCATCTTGATGATTAACACCATTTCGGGTGATTCAGGACTATTGTTTGCGTCATTCGCACGGGTCACGCAACTGGAGGCATCGGACACGGAGCGTGAGGGGCGGCAGAATGGAGGAGAGGGAGCGGCCGTGAACTGGTTCAGCGCAACCGAGTACGGGCTGACCCGGCTGGTCTTCCAGCGGGGACTGGCCGCCGTGTACCTGGTGGCGTTCCTGGCGGCCGCCCGCCAGTTCCGGGCGCTGACGGGCGAGCACGGGATGCTGCCGGTGCCCCGCTTCCTCGCCCGGATGCCGTTCCGGCTGGCGCCCAGCGTGTTCCATCTGCACTACTCCGACCGCTTCTTCGCGGGCTGGGCCTGGACGGGCTGCGCGGTCTCGGCGGCCCTGCTCGCGGGCGCGGACTCCCTGCTGCCCCTGTGGGGCGGGATGCTGCTGTGGCTGGTGCCCTGGGCGCTGTACCTGTCGATCGTCAACGTCGGGCAGACCTGGTACTCGTTCGGCTGGGAGTCCCTGCTGCTGGAGGTGGGCTTCCTCGCCGTCTTCCTGGGCAACGACAAGGTGGCCCCGCCGGTGGTGGTGCTGTTCCTGCTGCGCTGGATCCTGTTCCGGGTGGAGTTCGGGGCGGGCCTGATCAAGATGCGCGGCGACGCCTGCTGGCGAAAACTCACCTGTCTCTACCACCACCACGAGACCCAGCCCATGCCGGGACCGCTGAGCTGGTTCTTCCACCATCTGCCCAAGCCGGTGCACCGGGCGGAGGTGGCGGCCAACCACTTCACCCAGCTGATCGTCCCCTTCCTGCTGTTCACCCCGCAGCCCGTCGCGACCGCCGCCGGGTCCCTGATGATCGTCACTCAGCTGTGGCTGGTGCTGTCGGGCAACTTCGCCTGGCTGAACTGGATCACCATCGTGCTGGCCGTGTCTGCGCTGCGGCTGCCCGGCTCCCCGCCGCCGCCGTCCGCGCCACCGCTCTGGTACGAGGTGCTGGTCCTCGTGGTCGCCGCGCTGCTGCTGTTCCTCAGCCACCACCCGGTGGTGAACATGATCTCCCGTCGGCAGGTCATGAACCGGTCGTTCGACCCGCTGCACCTGGTGAACACCTACGGCGCGTTCGGCAGCGTCAGCCGGGTCCGCTACGAGGTGGTGGTCGAGGGCACGCTCGACGCCGCGCCGCACGAGGACGCGGACTGGCGGGAGTACGAGTTCCGGGGCAAGCCGGGCGACCTGCGGCACTGGCCGCGCCAGTTCGCGCCGTACCATCTGCGGCTGGACTGGCTGATGTGGTTCGCCGCGCTGTCGCCCGGCTACGCCGGGACCTGGTTCGGCGCGCTGGTGGAGCGGCTCCTGGAGAACGACCGCGACACGCTGAAACTGCTGCGGCGCTCCCCGTTCCCGCCGGACGAGCCGCCGCACTTCGTCCGGGCCCGCCTCTTCCGCTACCGCTACACCACCTGGCGCGAGCTGCGGGCGACCGGGGCGTGCTGGGAGCGGGTGTACGTACGGGAGT
This sequence comes from Streptomyces sp. NPDC002265, assembly GCF_040296125.1. NCBI lineage: Bacteria > Bacillati > Actinomycetota > Actinomycetes > Kitasatosporales > Streptomycetaceae > Streptomyces > Streptomyces sp. NPDC002265. Next base: position 18,300 of record NZ_JBEOWS010000158.1, read on the forward strand.
ACCTGCCGCCGACCCGGCTCGCGGGAGTGGCCGAGCGGTCGTCCTGAGCGCCACCGGCCGGGGCGGCCGGTTCGCCCGCAGGGGTGCCTAAGGGCGTCCGGCCCCGGGCGCCGGTCCGAGGCCGTAGACGGCGGTGGCGGTGCCCTCGAAGAGCAGGGCGCGCTCGGCCGGGCCGAGCCCCGCGGTCAGCCGTCGCGCGGTCGCGTGGACCTCGGCGTAGGTCGCGGCGAGCGTGCACACCGGCCAGTCCGAGCCGAACATCAGCCGGTGCGGGCCGAAAGCGTCCAGCACGGTGTCCGCCCAGGGGTGCAGATCGGCCGCCCGCCAGGTCTCCCGGTCGGCCTCCGTGACCAGGCCCGACAGCTTGCAGACCGTGTTGGGACGGGCGGCCAGGGCGCGCACGGCACTCGCCCACGGCTCCAGCCCGCCCGAGGCGACGGGCGGCTTGCCCAGATGGTCGAGGACGAAGGTGAGCCCCTCGTGCCCGGCGGCCGCCGCCGCGCAGGCGGGGAGCTGGTGCGGCAGCACCACGAGGTCGTAGACCAGGCCCGCGTCCGCCACCGCGTCCAGGCCCCGGTGGACGTCCGCGCGCAGCAGCCACCGCGGGTCCGCCTCGCCCTGGATCTGGTGGCGGATGCCCTTGAGGCGGTCGCCGCCGGGGAGTTCGCGCAGCCGGGCGAGTTCGTCGGCGACGTCCGGGCGGGTGAGGTCGGTCCAGCCGACCACCCCGGCGATCAGCTCGTGCCCGGCGGCCAGGGCCAGCAGTTCCGGGGTCTCCTCGGCCACGGTGACCGTCTGGACGAGGACCGTGCGGTCGACCCCGGCCGCGCGGGCCTCGGGTTCGAGGTCGTCGGCCGTGAAGTCCCGGCGCAGCGGCCCGAGTCCGGGGGCGTGCAGCCAGTCCTGGTCCCGGACGGACAGGTCCCACACGTGGTGGTGGGCGTCGACGGTCACGACGGCCCCCGGACGCCGGTGCGCGCGGCCCGCCTCATGCCGGCACCTCCCCCGGGACGGGCGCCTCGGCGGGCAGCAGGCCGGTGTCCCGCAGTTCCCGCCAGAAGGAGGCGGGTACGGGGGTCGCGAACTGGGCCGCGCAGTCGTCGACTTCGGCCGCCGAGCGGGCGCCGACCAGGACGCTCGCGACGGCCGGGTGCGCGGCGCAGAAGGCGAGCGCGGCGGCCCGCAGGGTGGTTCCGTGCCGCTCCGCGACGGACCGCAGCCGACGGGCCCGGGTCAGCAACTCGTCAGGTGCCGTCGTGTAGTTGTAGGTCGCGCCCGGCCTCGGGTCGGCCAGCAGGCCGGAGTTGAAGGCGCCGCCGACGACGACCGAGGTGCCGCGGTCGAGGGCCGCGGGCAGCAGCCCGGTGAGCGCGCTCTGGTCGAGCAGGGTGTAGCGGCCCGCGCACAGCACCACGTCGACGTCGGTCTCCCGGACGAAACGGGTGAGCATCTCCGTCTGGTTCATGCCCGCGCCGATCGCGCCGACCACACCCTGCGCGCGCAGCTCCGCCAGCGCCGGGTAGCCCTCGCGGAAGGCCTGTACGGCGTGGTCGTCGGGGTCGTGGAGGTAGACGACGTCCACCCGGTCCAGGCCGAGCCGGGCCAGGCTGGCGTCCAGGGTGCGCCGTACGCCGTCCGCGCTGAAGTCCCACACGCGCCGGTGGGTCGCGCGCACGGCGAACCCGTCCGCGAGGTCGTCGCCCGTGCCGTCCGCGGGCTCCAGGCGGCGGCCCACCTTGGTGGAGACGGTGTACGCCGGCCGCGGACGGGTGCGCAGGACGGCACCGAGGCGGCGCTCGGACAGGCCGAGGCCGTAGTGCGGTGCGGTGTCGAAGGAGCGGATGCCGTGCCGCCAGGCGGCGGTGACGGCCGCGCGCGCCTGTTCCTCGCCGACCTCGGTGAACAGGTTGCCGATCCCGGCGCCGCCGAAGGCCAGGGCGGTGACCTCGACGCCGCTGCGGCCGAGGGTGCGCACCGCCGTGGCGCGGGGCGTGCTCATCGCCCCGCCGCGGGGCGCGGGCGCAGGCCCTGCATCCCGCCGTCGACCGCGAGCGCGGTGCCGGTGGTCGCGCCGGACAGCGGGCTCGCCAGGTAGGCGATGGCGCCCGCGACCTCGGCCGCGGTGACCAGCCGGCCGCTGGGCTGGCGGGCCTCCAGCGCGGCCCGTTCGGCGGCCGGGTCGTCGGCGGCGTCCAGCAGCCGGCCGATCCAAGGGGTGTCCACCGTACCGGGGTTGACGCAGTTGACGCGGATGCCCTCGTGGAGGTGGTCGGCGGCCATGGCGAGGGTGAGGGCGAGCACGGCGCCCTTGGTCGCGCTGTACAGCGCCCGCCGCGGCAGACCGGCGGTGGCCGCGATCGAGCAGGTCTGGACGACGGCCGCGTGGGCCGAGTCGCGCAGGTACGGCAGGGCGGCGCGGGCGGTGCGGACCATCCCGAGGACGTTGACGTCCAGCACGCGGTGCCACTCGGCGTCGTCGTTGTCCTCGACGGTGCCCTGCGCGCCGATGCCCGCGTTGTTCACCAGGACGTCGAGTCCGCCGAGGCCGGCGACGGCGGCGGCCACCGCCTGCCGTACGGAGGCGTCGTCGCCGACGTCGGCGCGGTGGGCGAGCAGGGGC